>JAEZLD010000207.1 GCA_023415335.1 Bacillota bacterium
GCACTTGTTATGGATAAAGAGGTTACCTGTGGCCAGGTGGAAGCTGCAATCAAGGAAGCATGTGCATATGTGAAGGACGTTACCTTGTTTGATATATACGAAGGTAAGCAGATTGAAAAGGATAAAAAATCCATGGCCTTCTCTGTACTCTTTGTGCCTAAGGATGAGGAATTTACTTCTGAATCAGTTGATGGCTTCGTGAAGAAGATTCTGAAGAACCTGCACAATAAGCTAAACATTGATTTAAGATCATAACACACAGGCTCCTTATAAGTATAATTCAGGCACCTCATATACAATTCATAAGATTAAGGTTAAAATATTTTGTTGCTTTGCAATAAAATATTTTAACCTTTTATTTTGCTATATTAAAAATGAAGAAACAATGTTTTGGGATTGATTTAAATATACTTGCAAAATGTTGTACAAGTAGTGTATTTGGTTTGTTATAATATAAGAATTAACTGATAAAATAATGTATTATTAAATTTATAAGTATTTGCAGGATATTAAAAGCCTTAATTTTACTTTGTGGGTGGGAGATGAAGCTTAATGATAAAAAATATTGTATTTGACATGGGTAACGTTTTACTGGATTACAATCCACAGGTTTGTTTAGATGCATTTTGCAATTCTGAGGATGAAAAGGAAATCATTCGCAAGGAATTATTTCAGGGGCCGGAATGGGTTATGGGAGACCTGGGAGAAATTAAAGACAATGAAAGATATGATTTGGTGAAACAGCGTGTTCCAGAAAGATTTTGGAGGGCATTAAAAGAGTGCTGTGATAAATGGGATATGTGTATGGTTCCCATGGAAGGTGCAAGGGATTTCTGTAATTATACCAAGGAGCATGGCTATGGTGTTTATGTTTTATCCAATGCAAGTGATAAGTTTTATACTTACTTTGAGAATTTCCTGCCATTAGACTATTTTGATGGAATTGTGGTATCTGCTGATATTCATATGATTAAGCCTGACAGAAGGATTTATGAGTTTTTCCTATCAAAGTATAATTTAAAAGCAGACGAATGCTTATTTATTGATGATAGACTGGAAAATGTAAAGGGTGCTTTAGCTGTTGGTATTGAGGCATATGAATTTAAGAAGGATTTCGAAGCTATAAAAAAGACCTATGATATATAAGGTTCAAGGTGTATGAGTTTCATAATCATAAAATGCCCTTTGTTATTGAGGTAACAAAAAAATTGTTTTCCAAAATAGAAGCCACAATTAATGACTTGGGAGGCATAATCACCATATATGATACAATTGATTTAGAGCTTAGGAGGAAACCATGATTTATTTTTAGAGACTGCAACCAAACTCTATATTAATAAGTCAAATATTATAGATATCCATAAAATGAAAGGGAAATATCAGTAGAAAAAACACATTAAGGGGATTAGTGGAGGTGATAGCTATATGAATTTTAGAATAACCGATAAAGTAAGCAAACAGGAAGTGGAAATAATACACTCTGGCCTGCTGGAGTATAATTTAAGCAAAATAGAAGACAAGAATATTAGAGACATAGGAATATTTCTGGAAAATGATACCGGAGAAATAACTGCTGGGCTCATTGGTGATACAAACGGAAACTGGCTAAAGATAAAATATTTATGGGTAGATAAGGCATCTAGGGGTATGGGTGTTGGAAGCAGGATTCTCCAAGCAGCAGAGGAAGAGGCTAAAGCACGTGGGTGCAGGTTTGTATTCCTGGATACCTTTGGATTCCAAGCACCTGATTTTTATAAAAATTATGGTTATAAGAATGTGTTTACATTAGAAGAGTATCCTGTAACAGGTAAAAGATATTATTTTGTAAAGGAGCTATAAAATAAAATCTTTTTATAGGGCAATAATGTTAATATGAAAGGAAAAGCTTATGGTACATTTAGTATATTGTGATGACAAGGCAAAGGTTTTAGAGAAGATATTGGATGGATCCAAGATCATGATAATAAGGGCTGCCACTGGAAGAAAGATACCACACAGCAGGGTATTTGCAGGGGAGAAGCTTTATTTTATGAAAAAGGGTACATCAAAAATTACAGCTACCGCAGATGTTAAGTCAGTGCAAAACTTTGTTAAGCTGTCAGAGGATGAAATAGTAAAGGTGCTTGAGGATAATCAGGACAAGCTGAGCTTAAATGAAAAGCAGAAGGAGCGATGGCATAAAAAGTGTATGTGTTTAGTGGAATTTGGGAACGTAGAGAAAATAGAACCTCTTGAGTTTGACCACCAAAGCAATATGGATGACTGGCTTATAATAGAGAGAATAGAGGATGTGGTAGTAGGTACAAGCATTCCCTATAACTATGACAAATCAAGGCTATAGCTTTAAAATGTACACACAACTATACAGAAGGGTAAAGATTGCTATGCAATTTTCAAATAGGAAGATGATAATTAGAGGATTAATTGCTATTATAGGCATATTGGGCTTCCTTTGGTTCCTGATGCCATTTTTTACACATCTTATAATGAATATAGGAAATTTAACCGGCTCCATAGTGTTTGCATGCCTTATTATTTATGGTATATGGATGCCTCATATAAACAGCTTTATAGCCTGGGCCTGGCATAAGGCTTTTGGTAGGATTGTACTGTGGGTACTGATGCTTCTTGCAGCAATAATAATTGTACTTGTTGTTGCGCTTTCTGGACTCATGATAAATGCAGCAAATCAGAAGCCAGGTGACAAACCAACAGTTGTTATACTAGGCTGTGGGGTTTACGGTGAGCGTCCAAGCCTTATGCTGATTGAGAGGATGGATGCTGCATATAACTACTTAATTGATAATAAGGATACAGTTTGTATTTTGTCAGGGGGCCAGGGGTCTGGAGAAAACATATCCGAGGCAGAATGTATGTACAGGTACTTGACAAAAAAGGGAATAGACAAGGAACGCCTATATAAAGAGGATAAATCAACCTCTACCCGGGAGAATCTAGCTTTTTCAAAGGAAATAATTGCTCAGTACGGTTTAAACCCCCAGGTGGCAATTGTAACAAACGAGTTCCATGAATACAGGTCAGGAAGGGTGGCAAAAACCCTTGGATTAGAAGCCTCATCCATACCTGGGTGTACTGCATGGTGGCTTTTTCCAACCTATTATGTAAGGGAGCTGTACGGAATACTGTATGAGTGGGTGTTTTAATATATTATAGAATAAACAGATTGTTATTTTACTAGCGTCATTTAGACGCTATTTTTTGTAATAGATATCTGACAAGCAATATACGAGCTATTTCCTATTGCAAGATATCTGACATAAATAGTAAATATATGTTAAAATTAATATAATTTCAATCTATAAAAACATGTTTTACGAGGATGGTTATATGACAGATATAATATCAAAGAAAGAGGCAAGAAGGTTTCTTGTTAAGTATCACAACCTGAATGGAAGCAGATATCTTAAGGGGATAGATGGGGTAAGGGCAATAATGAAGCAGCTTGGTAGTATACAGTACGACCCATTAAATGTAGTTGGAAGGAATGCCGACCTTGTGCTTCAGTCCAGGGTGGATGGGTATACCGCCCATATGCTGCATCAGCTGCTATATGATGAGCATTATCTTGTGGATGGCTTTGACAAGGAAATGTGTATCTACAGAACAGAGGAGTATCCTAAGTTTGCTAATATCCGCAAGACTCGTACTGAGGGATCAATTATAAGGACTATAAATCATAGGGGTCAGGGTGAGGCATTGAACATTCTTAATGATGTCCGGGAGTATATACATAAGTATGGTACCACAGCAAGCAAGGATATATCGATTGGTGAAATTCAAAGCTATGACGGGTGGGGACATAGAAAGCTTTCCAGTGTGGCGCTTGATTACTTATATAATTCTGGAGAACTGTGTGTAATGAATAAGAAAGGTACACAGAAGTATTATGATTTAACAGAGAGGGTTCTGCCACAGGAGGCATGTGCAAAATATGATTTTATGACAATAGAGGAGTTTATTGATTGGTATGTGCTAAGAAGGGTTAAATGTGTAGGAATGCTTTGGGATAAAAAAGGTGGTGCCTGGCAGGGATACTATTTAAGTGACGACACCATAAGAAAACAGTCCCTAAGGCGGCTTATAGAAAAGGGTAAGGTGACCCGGATTAGTGTGGAGAGTGTACAGAGAGAGGTTTATATGGACAGCAGTGACATAGCTCTGCTGAACAGTAGGGAGCATGCACCACAGGTAAGATTTCTTGCACCACTGGACAATATGCTATGGGATAGAAACATGGTAAAAAGCCTGTTTGATTTTGAATACAGCTGGGAGGTTTATACCCCTGCGGCAAAACGTAAATATGGCTATTATGTTCTGCCAGTATTATATGGAGACAAGCTTGTTGCACGCTTTGAACCAGAGTATTATGCAAAGGCGAAAAAGCTATCAATCAAAAAATGGTGGTGGGAGCCTAACGCTGAGCAGACAAAAGAGTTTATTGAAGCATTAGAGAGTGAGAAGGAGAGGTTTGGCAGGTTCTTATTTGAATCATACGGAATGATTAACCATCAATGAGAAAATACAAATACTTTAGCACACAGACTATTGGTATGTAGCATAGGAGGGTATAATGGAGTTTAAGGAAAACCAATTATTATATGATGATTATTACAAGCTAAGGGAAAGCGTTGGGTGGATTAATTTTTTTGAACAACAGACAAGATCCGCATTAAAAAGCAGCCTATATACAGTAACTGCCTTTACAGAAAAACAGGCTGTTGCCATGGGAAGGGTAATTGGTGATGGATTATACTATACTATTGTTGATGTTGTGGTTAATCCTGATTACCAGGGACAGCATATTGGAAGTTTAATTATAGAAAAAATATTAGACTTTATCCGCGGGCAAATACCATGTGGAAGCCGCTGTACTGTTATGCTTATTGCGGCATCCGGCAAGGAAGGGTTTTATGAAAAAATGGGGTTTAAGAGAATACCTAATGAAGATACTGGGTCAGGAATGAAGAGAGTTATTTATAATAAAGAGCTCTAGGAAGCTTATTATATATAATAAACATAGTGAGGCAATAGGATGTTAATAGAAGCTGTGAAAATAAATTCAATACCAGCAATGGTATACGGTGAAAAGTCAGACAAGGTATACTTGTTTGCACATGGGCAGAATGGTTATAAGGAGGAAGCAGAGCCCTTTGCAGAGCTTGTAGAGTCAAGTGGGTGGCAGGTAATAAGCATAGACCTGCCCGGCCATGGACAGCGCAAGGATGAGGGCGATAGATTCTTCCCATGGTTTATTGTTCCAGAGCTGCAGCAGGTATGGGATTACATGAGCAGAAGATGGAACAATATAGCCCTTCGTGCCAACAGCATAGGAGCATGGTATTCCATGCTGGCCTATAATGGGAAAAATATAGACCATACACTATTCGTATCCCCCATACTTGACATGGAACACTTAATTAAAAACATGATGGTCTGGGCTGGAGTTTCGGAAAAACAGCTGGAGAGGGAGCAGAGTATTGAGACTTCCTTCGGACAAACCTTATCCTGGAGGTACCTGTGCTATGCAAGGGAGAATGCTATAATTACCTGGCAATGTCCCACAAGGATACTTTATGGAAGCTGTGATAGCCTTACAGAGAGGTCTGTTGTAGATGAGTTTGCTAAGAATTTTGACTGTGACCTGATGGTTATGGAAAGTGGGGAGCACTGGTTCCATACGAAAGAACAGCTAGATGTATTAAATAATTGGATAATAGAAAATCCTTTTTTATAGTATCTATCATTTTTAAACTAATAAGGCGGTGATAACATGTCTATGTGGAATCCATGGAGAGGGTGTCATAAATACAGCGAAGGCTGCAGGTTCTGCTACATTCACAAGGGTGATGCTAAGCGGGGAGTGGATACAAACCAGATTGTGAAGACGGATAAATTTTATGCACCTGTTGAAAAGAATAAAAAAGGTGATTACAGGATGAAGTCAGGACAGCTGGTGTATCTATGCTTTTCAACAGATTTTCTTTTGGAGGATGCGGATGAGTGGAGAGATGAGTGCTGGAAAATGATAAAGGAACGCTCAGACCTTACCTTCTTATTCTTGACTAAAAGGATTGAGAGGTTCATGGAGTGTATACCTGAGGACTGGGATGGTGGGTATGACAATGTGGTTGTTGGCTGTACAATAGAAAACCAGGATAGAGCTGACTTCAGGCTTTCTATCTTTGATGACCTGTCAATAAAGCATAAAAACATCATATGCCAGCCGCTTGTAGAGAAGATAGATATATCCAACCATCTGAAAAATGTTGAATTGGTGGTTGTTGGGGGAGAATCGGACACCAATGCAAGGCCTCTTGATTATGACTGGGTTTTGTCTATCAGGCAGCAGTGCATAGAAGCAAATGTCCATTTCCAGTTCAGGCAGTGTGGAACTAATTTTATAAAGGATGAAAAGCTGTATAAGCTTAATGTAAGAATGCTGTGCAGCCAGGCAAGAAAGGCAGATATAGACTGGTAAACTGAGAAGAGCATGGTGATAAAAGCAAAAGGTTATTAGGGAGAGTTTGAATAAAAACAAACTTCTGTAAATTGACGAACTGATTGTTTTGTTTCCCTTATAATGACAATATCACTGAATGGAATAATTACATCCTTCCCTCTATATATTTTAATTAATACTACTTTTAGCGGTATAGTCAAATCTATCAGCATTTTATTGACAGACTCGGATTGTTTGTTAATACTTACCTTGATAATTGAATGAATATTTGTATTTAGTTGGCATGAAATATAATTGGTATATAAGGGAACTGGTAATTGGTTAGAATTAATTATCGCCGATTTTTACATATTTTTTAAAATTGCAGTTGTAATTTTTTTCAAGTAATGTATAATAAAGCTAAGGTGTGTTATCGAAAGAGCAAGAACCTTAAAACAGGGATATCCCTGCTTTAAGGTTCTTGCTCTTTTATAAACTAACACACAGAAAGGGGCAATCATATGGCATTATCATTAAAAGAAATTGCTAAACAGGTTCTCGACAACGTAGGTGGACAAGAAAATGTTCGTGGGAATGCGGTATGCATGACAAGACTACATGTTACAGTAGAAGACACAGATAAGGTGGACATCGGTGCACTGAAGAAAATCGAGGGAGTTATGGGTGTCGTTGCTGGACAAACTGTACAGATTGTATTTGGTCCAGGAAAAGTAAACAAGGTAGGAGCCGAATTTGCTGAACTAACTAAAATTGCTCTGGGAAGCGACTCTGATTATGTCAGAGAAGTGGCAAAGGGAAACAAGCAAAGCTTGGAGAAGAAACAGACCTCAAAGGTACAGATTTTCCTTAAGCACTTTGCTAACATCTTCGTACCATTACTCCCGGGTATTATTGCTGCAGGTATGATTAATGGCCTGACTAATGTTATTAATGTATCAAATAATAAAGCCTTCGTTGGACAGTGGTGGTATGCGCTGATTATGACATTAGGCTGGGCATTATTCTTATATCTGCCAATATTCGTAGGCATGAATGCTGCAAAGGAGTTTAAAGGGTCACCAATACTTGGTGCTATCGGTGGTGCATTATCTGTATCAGTTCCTGCTATGCCGCTATTAGCCAAAATAGGAGAAAATAATATACTGCTGCCATTTACAAATCAGCAGTTTGCACCAGCTGCTGGTGGTTTGCTTGCAGCACTGTTTACAGGTATTTTCTTTGCGTATGTTGAAAGATTTGTACGAAAGTTCGTACCTGAAATATTAGATACCTTCTTAACCCCATTAATTACAGTAATTATTGGCGGATTTATATCATTACTCATAATACAGCCATTTGGCGCATTATTGAGCAATGGCATCTATTCAGGCTTGAATTTTATTTATGAAAAGCTAGGTGTAATTGGTGCTTATATACTATCATCAACATTCCTTCCAATAGTATCAGTTGGACTTCATCGTGCACTTACACCTATTCATAATATGCTTAATAACCCAGATGGTCCTACACTAGGCATCAATTACCTGCTGCCAATACTCATGATGGCAGGTGGCGGACAGGTTGGAGCTGGATTTGCACTATACCTTAAGACAAAGAATAAGAAGTTAAAATCCTTTATAAGAGCATCATTGCCTGTTGGTATACTTGGAGTTGGTGAGCCTCTTATGTATGCCGTTACCCTTCCACTTTTAAAGCCCTTTATTACAGCCTGCTTAGGAGCAGGTGTTGGCGGAATTCTGATTCGTCTATTTAGAGTAGGTACTATTTCTCAGGGTGTATCTGGTTTGTTTGGCTTGTTAATTGTTGTTCCTGGTCAGCAATTATATTTTATCATCTCCATGCTTGCTGCATATGCCGGTGGCTTTATACTAACCTGGCTCTTCGGCGTGGAAGAAGACAAGATCAACAATACATTTGGAGAATAGAGAAGGGGGTTACCCCTTCTCTTCTAAAATAATGGAACAATTAGGATTATCCTTATATCTTAGCAGTGGTGAAAAAGCGAACCAGGAAATTATAATTAAAGCCCAAAAGGCACACATGAAATATGCATTTACCTCACTGCACATACCTGAGGAGTCAGTAGCAGACTATAGATTTGAAACTATAAGGCTTATGGAATTGTGCAGGGACGCTGGATTGTCTCTTATAATTGACGTAGGCCCCAGGACAATCAGTAAGCTTGGCCTTTCCTCCTTGCATGATTTGAAAAATTATAATATCACGCATATTAGAATTGATTATGGATTTACTATAGATGAGATAGTGAATCTGACGAATGATTTTAATGTTGTTCTGAATGCATCCACTCTGACGCAGGAAGAGATAGAACATATTATAAAGAACCATGTAGATACTTCAAGGATAAGTGCCTGTCATAATTTTTACCCCAAACCTCTGACAGCACTGCCAATTGAAAATGTCAGAGCTACCAATGATCTGCTCCATAAATATGATATAAAAAGTATCGGATTTGTATCCGGTGACTTAACCTTAAGAGGCCCGCTTCATGAAGGACTTCCAACAGTAGAAGAGCATCGGAACATGGATGTGCTAAGGCAGATACTGGAGTTAAAGCAGGTGGCACAATGTGATATGATAATGATAGGTGACATAGATGTGACCGAGGAAAGCTGGAAAAAAATCAGTGAACTTCAGGACAACTATGTTACTCTGAAGGCTCAAATATTAGATGGCTATAATTTTATTTGTGACAGGATTCATCACGACAGGGTTGACTATTCAGCATATGTGATCCGCTCTGTTGAATCCAGGGAATATAAAAACCCAACTATAATGGACCCATCTGAGCGTAAACTTGGCAGTATAAGCATGAGCAATTCATTGTATTTACGTTATGAAGGAGAACTGGAAATTGCAAGGCGTAATCTTCAGAAAGAACCAAAGGTAAATATCATAGGACAGGTAGGCAATGATTATCTGCAATATTTACCTCTTATAAATACAGGTATGGGTTTTAAAATTGAAGAGGAGTAGGAAGCATGATTAATTTAGGAAACTTAAATACTGAAAAAAGAAACCAGGCAACAATGGAGCTGGATAAGCTCTCCACAATGGATTTTTTAAAGATTATGAATAGTGAGGATGGTAAGGTAATTGATGCTGTGAGAGCTGTTCTTCCTCAAATTGAGAAAGCAATTGACCTTATCGTTAATTGTCTTAAAGATGGGGGACGCTTAATATATATAGGTGCAGGCACTTCTGGACGCCTTGGTATACTGGATGCATCAGAATGTCCACCCACCTTTTCCACCACAGATGAAATACTGGGTATAATGGCAGGCGGTGATGAAGCAATAAGGAAAGCAAAGGAAGGGGCCGAAGATAGTCTGGATTTAGCAGCCTCTGACCTGGAGAATATGAATCTCACTAAAACGGATATTGTATGCGGAATTGCAGCCAGTGGCAGAACTCCTTATGTAATCGGAGGGTTGAAATATGCCCGCTCATCGGGAGGAAAAACACTGGCAATAAGCTGCAATGAAAACAGTGAAATATCCCAATATGCTGACGTGGCCATAGAGGTTATAGTAGGACCTGAGGTTATTACAGGTTCAACCCGTTTAAAAGCTGGAACAGCACAAAAACTGGTGCTCAACATGTTGTCAACAGCCAGCATGGTACGGATAGGTAAAGTCTATAATAATTTAATGGTTGATGTAAAAGCAAGTAATCTAAAGCTTGTGGAAAGATGCAAAAACATCGTTATGCAAGCTTGTGGGTGCAGTTATTATGAGGCTGAGAAAGCATTGTCAATGTGTGAGTACAAGCCTAAAATTGCAATAGTCATGATTTTAAGAGAAGTTGACGCAGACTATGCCAGAAAGCTTTTGGCTCAAAACGGTGGCTTTGTAAAAAGAGCGATTGAAAATGATTGATCTGCATATACATACATTTTTATCGGATGGAATATGTTCAATTGAAGAAGTTTTAGAGATGGCAGACAAATCCGGGCTCGATTATATATCTATTACTGATCATAACCATGCTTTAGCCTTTGACAATAGAAATTTATCAAAGCTGAATGCTTTTAAAGGGCACATACTCACAGGATGCGAAATTGCCACATCCTATGAAGGCTTCATTATAGAAATCCTTGGATATGGAATAAAGCCCGATGTAATAAATTCCTGGCACCAGGATTTCTATAGTGATGATAATATTAAAAAGAATGAAATATTTTTGTTTAATAAATTAAAGGGACTGTGTATAAAGGAAAAACTTAAGCTAGAAGATAATCTGACACTTGGCCAAATAAAAAAAGGATGCTCAAAGAAGGTCATTTATCAAAGCCTGATTAAGTTTGAAGAAAATATGGATGTCTTGGAGCTTGATAGTTATCATAACTTTTTTCGTCTTGTGTTATCCAATCCCGAACATCCCCTTTTCTTAAATGAAGCAGAAACATATCCTTCACCTAAGGATGTGGTTGATTTGATACACTCAGCAGACGGCATGGCATTTCTCGCACATCCGTTTGAATATGGCTTTGATAACACCTTAGGTACCCTGGATAAAATTACCCATATGCTATCTCTGGATGGTATAGAGTGTTTTCATCCTTCTGCAAACATTGAAGATGGCAATAACCTGATTAATTTTTGCAGATTCCACTCTTTATATATGAGTGGTGGCAGTGACTTTCATAATTTTAAAAGAACCACCCGTATCGGACTTTCCAGCGGAAACCAACCAATATACGATGAATTGATTTTGCCCTGGATTAATGAAAATATGCTGATAAAATAGACAGGAGGAGTATTATGCAAGAGTTGAATTTTGTATCACCTTTAAAGGGTGAGATTATACCATTGGAGGAAGTAAATGATCCTGCTATATCGCAAAAAATGTTAGGAGAAGGTTTTGCTGTCAAGCCTGAGAACGGTCAGGTACTCAGTCCTGTAAACGGGACGATTACAGCTGTATACCCTACAGGCCATGCTATAGGAATACTGAGTGATGAAGGCTATGAGTTTCTTATTCATATTGGCGTTAGTACCTTTAAGCTAAAAGGAGGAGAAATTAAAATTCATATTAAAGCTGAACAGCATGTACGCCAACATGATATTCTTGTTGAATATAATAAAAAAGAATTGGAAGCCTTAGGAGTGGACATAACCACTTCTATATTATTCATAAATAAGGAGGATTTCAAATTGTTAAAGCAACATGAATATGTTACAACGGACGACAGCCACCTTTTCCTGATTGGTGAAAGTCATGCTGTACTATAAAATCATTAAAGTTATTAATAATAGTGCAGTAATAGCTCAAGATAAAAACGAAGAGGTTATTTTATTAGGAAAAGGCATTGGTTTTCAAAAGAAAGAAAATGATGTTATCGATGAGTCCACAAAAATAGAGAAAAAATATCAACTCATTAAAGCTGAGAATTATAACAATGATGTAAAAGACAAGCAAATACTTCCATTTATTGCAGTGGTTATTGAGCTCATGGATAAATCAACAAACAATGAGTTCTCATATGCCACTATGAAATCCTTGACCGATCATATAGCAGCTATGTATCTGCGTATTATAAATAATGAAGACTTGGAAAATCCATTTCATTATGAAATAAAAGCATTATATTCACAGGACTATCAAATAGGGTTGCAAATAGGCGAAGAAATTTACAAAAGAACGGGGATTAAAATACCTGAAAGTGAACTTGATTTTTTGACTCTTTATGTCCATAAAGGCAACAGCAACGACGCAAAAGATAAAATGGATACAATACATAGCATAATATATCAGGTATCTTCTCTGCTGGAAAATAAATATAATATAAACCTTCATAAAGATAGCATTGACTATAGCAGGTTTGTAATACATCTTAGATTTGTAACTGAAAGAATCATGAGGCGGCAAAGCAATCCTAATATTAATTTAAAAGAGCTTTTCTTAGATAAATTCTCCAAGTATAATGAGGTATGTCAGGACATTGTCTATATACTTGAAGATGAACTTCACACAACTATTACAGATGACGAAAGAGTATACCTCCTTATTCACATAGCAAGGTTAAATACAATAGAAAACTGTACTGATAGTATTTAGTACAGCGCGAAAGTGACTAAAATGAATGGCATCTCAACAACAAATCTGCTGATTCCTTATATTAATATGACCAATTATAAAATAAATTGAAAGCATAAAATAGTACACTTATAAATCTTTTTATGATGGTATTATTTGATGCTTTTTTTCTGTGTATCATGCCGGTTTTAGGCTCCTGTGAGTGCGCAGGACAGGCCTAGGAAATACTGTAATAATGTCAAAAAATTTGCAATTTCAATCTCTAATGATTAGTATATAAGTATTAATTATTAAAATATAAATGGAGAAGAAAAATGATTATTCCACAAGCTATAAAAAGTATAATAGGGAATCGTACATATAAGATGGATACCATTGGAAAGTCAGATTCATCTGTTTCCATATTTCACGACATGGTGCTCAAAGTTGAGAAGCAGTGTGAGGAGTCGGACAATGAGCATAGGATGATGAAGTGGCTTGATGGGATGCTGCCAGTACCCAAGGTGCTTGCCTTTGAAAAGCAGGAGGGCTACAGCTTTCTTTTAATGTCTAGAATAGAGGGAAGCATGTCCTGTGATGACTACTATTTAAAGACGCCTCATATTCTGGCTGAACTGCTGTCAGAGGGCTTGAAAATGTTATGGGATGTAGACATATCCCAGTGCCCCTGCTTAAGCACAACAGATGTTAAGCTGCAGCAGGCTTTATATAATGTACAGATGGGGCTGGTCGATATTAATGATGCAGAACCAGGAACCTTTGGTGAGGGAGGCTTTAAAAATCCTGAGCAGCTTATTCAATGGCTTATGGACAACAAGCCACGGGAGGACTTGGTGCTGTCACATGGGGACTTCTGCCTTCCCAATGTTTTTATAAAGGATAATAGCATAAGCGGCTTTATTGATTTGGGAAGGATGGGTATTGGGGACAGGTACCAGGATATTGCACTATGCTTCCGAAGCTTAAAGAAAAACTTAGCAGGAGCTTATGGAGGAAAGGCCCATGGGAAGATAGAGGATAAGCTGCTATTTAACAGCTTGGGGATGACACCTGATTATGAGAAGATAAGATATTACATATTGCTGGACGAGCTTTTTTAGAATCAGAGGATGGTTTTGTGAAATAAATGATGCAGGGAATTAAGGGGGATGTACTATGAATATTGATGATTCAATTATTATGGACTATTTAAATGATTGTGATAATTATAGAAAGCACTGGATGTTTTACTCCATAACTGAAGACGGGCAATATATGTTTCAGCAGCCACCTATAGGCATAATGGAGCATGTAAGCCAGCTATATAATGTAATAAAAAGCAGCTTGAATAATTTCATCCCTTTCAATGAGCAGCTGTTTACTACACTGTTTCCGAAGTGGAGAAAGCTCATAATGGATGTGAACGTGGTGCTTTCTGTAGGTTCACCTGAGCCCTATGATGCCATGGTAAGGGAGCATGA
>JAEZLD010000031.1 GCA_023415335.1 Bacillota bacterium
GCTATTTATAATGCTTCTAATCCTTGTTTTTCTTATCATATTCTGTATATGGGAGAACAATAGCATAGTTATATCACAATTTACATATACAAGCGATAAAATCCCCAATACCTTTAATGACTTTAAGATACTCCAGATATCCGATTTACATAATAAGAGCTTTGGAAATAATCAATCCTACCTTATGAAAAAGGTAAGAGAAATCTCTCCTGACATAATAGTTATAACAGGGGACCTTATAGATAGTAGAAGCTTTAATCTGAATATCGCTATGAGTTTTGTAGAGCAGGCTGTGGGGATGGCACCAGTGTATTATGTTCCGGGAAACCATGAGGCACGCTCAGGCTCATATGATGAGATAAAGGGCAGGCTTAAAGGTGCTGGAGTCACTGTACTGGACAATGAAGGGTTATCCTGCAGGCGGGATGGAAGCAGTATAAGCATAATAGGACTTAAGGACCCCGGATTTTCAACATCTGATTATATTGATGGAGTAGATACAAGGAGTATGGAAGCATGCCTTGATAATTATAAGGATAGCAGCCAGCTTAAAATAGTTCTCTCCCACAGGCCAGAGCTTATGTATATGTATAACAATTATAATGCAGACATTGTTTTTTCAGGTCACGCGCATGGAGGACAAGTACGCCTTCCATTCATAGGAGGGATTGTTGCCCCAGATCAGGGCTTTTTTCCTAAGTATGATGGAGGAGAGTATGAGGAAGGTATCACTACCATGTATGTAAGCAGGGGGCTTGGCAATAGCATATTTCCCATTCGCTTGTTCAACAGGCCGGAGCTGGTAGTGGTTACACTAAAAAAGTAGAGGCTTTGTTTACAACCGTTCATATTTACTATAGAAATGTCCAATGTACGACGTTGCTTTGCAACGTTCTGAATGGCATCTGAAATTTATAAGCGTGTAAGAATAAATTAGACAAAAGAAGGAAACCGTATTATAATGAAATTAACGAAAAAAATTGGTAAAAACAAAGAACAAGAGGAGTAAAATAGCCAGTAGCTATCAGGAATGAAGGGTCACCGACTGAAAGCCCTTCTTAGTGAAGAGTATTTGAAGGTAGCTTGGGAGTTGTATATCTGAAACTATAGTAGGATATAATGTTAGTCGCATTAAGACTTTGAGGTAATAATTATTTATTACAAATTAAAGTGGTACCACGAGCAACTCGTCTTTTATAGACGAGTTGCTCTTTTTTTTAAGGGAGTGATTTTATGAAATTCAAATTAAAGAGTGATTATGTACGAGTCTGGATCTGCCATTTATAATTATAAAAATTAAATTAAGAGAGGGAAATTAAAATGCTTGATAAGAAATATAATGCTTTAGAAAAAGAAAGTAAATGGTTGGAATACTGGAAGAAAAATAAGGTTTATGAGTTTGTCCCTGGAACCAGAAAGGTATTTTCAATTGATACTCCACCTCCAACAGTTAATGGAAAAATCCATATAGGACATATTTTTTCGTATTCTCAAACAGAAATGATAGCCAGATATAAGAGATTAAGAGGATATAATATATTTTATCCATTTGGCTTCGACGACAATGGATTGCCTAGCGAAAGATTAGTTGAACAGGAGCAGGGTAAAAAAGCCCATGAGATAGGAAGAGAACAATTTTCAAAGCTATGCTATGAAACAACTGATAAGTATGAAGAAGAGTTTCAGGATTTGTTTAGTAAAATGGGAGTAAGTACTGACTGGGATATTCATTATAAAACAGTTAGTCCCTCTACTATAAAAATATCTCAAAGATCATTTTTGGATTTAATAAGAAAAGGGCATTGCTACCATAAAAAAAGTCCGGCACTCTGGTGTAATGAATGTTTAACCTCTATTGCCCAGGCAGAGCTTGAAACAAAGACAATAAAAACTACATTCAATTATATTAATTTTAAAACAAAAGAGACCAATGAAGAATTTACTATTGCAACAACCAGACCAGAATTATTACCCGCAATAGTATGTGTTTTTATAAATCCTGATGACGAGGCCCATAGTCATTTGATTGGTAAAACAGCCTGCATACCGGTTGTAAATGAAGAGGTTCCTATTATGGGTGATAATAAGGTTGACACTCAAAAGGGTACCGGGATAGTTATGTGTTGTACCTTTGGAGACCAGACCGATATTGAATGGTGGAGAAAATATAATCTGCCTTTAAAATACATTTTTACTGAGGACGGAAGGATTATTGATTCTGTTCCTGATTATGGAGGAATGAAAATTAAGGAAGCCAGAAAACAAATAACCGAAAATCTGCAGAATGGCGGATATATAGTAAAAATTGAAGCTCTGGAGCATGAGGTTCAAACACATGAAAGATGCGGCAGAGAGGTTGAATATTCAGTTATGAAACAATGGTTTATTGATATAATGAATCACAAGGAGGATTTCCTGAGAATCGGAAATGAAATTAAATGGCATCCGGAACACATGCATAACAGATATAATGAATGGGTTGAAAATATAATGTGGGATTGGTGTATTTCAAGACAAAGATACTTTGGAGTGCCATTTCCGGTTTGGTACTGTAAATCCTGTGGAAAGGCTGTATTTGCAGATATAGAAGCTTTGCCCGTTAACCCGCTAATTCATAAGCCCAGAGAAGAAAGCTGTACTGAATGCGGCTGTAAAGAGTTTATTCCTGAAACAGATGTAATGGATACCTGGGCTACATCGTCTGCTACACCTTTAATAAATATGAAATATGGTGAAAAGGATAATTATGAAGCTTTCCTGAAACCAATGAGCTTAAGAACGAATGCTTCTGAAATAATCAGAACCTGGGATTTCTATACTATTGTTAAAAGCTTTTATCACTTCGGTATTAGACCATGGGATAATGTTATGATTTCCGGATTTGTTATGGCTGGTAAGGGAGAAAAAATAAGTAAGTCTAAGGATAACAGCAAAATAGAGCCTATGAATGTCATTAAAACCTATTCTGCCGATGTTTTAAGATATTGGGCAGGAACCGGAAGGCTTGGAACAGATGTTGTATATAGTGATGAAACCTTACTTCGCGGTAAAAAATTAATAAATAAAATATGGAATGTTTCTAAATTTATTGAAATGCATTTAAGTGATTATGAAGACAGAGAATTCAGCGGCTACGAATATATGGATAAATGGATTCTAGGGCGTTATCAGGGAATGGAAAAAAGGTTCTTGAAGCATCTTGATGAATACGAGGTTGGTTTAGCATTAAATATATTAGAAAAGTTCTTCTGGAATTTCTGTGATAATTATATAGAAATAGTTAAACATAGATTGTACAGGCCAGAAGAATTCGGAGATGTTCCAAGATACTCAGGCCAAAAGACGGTTTATATATTACTATATAAGCTGCTACAGGATTTTAGCATTTTCTTCCCATTTATAACGGAGGAAATATATCAAGAGCTATATCATGAAAATAAATCTATTCATTTAACAGAGATAGAGCCATTAGAGTGTGATTTTGAAAGTGAGATAAGGAATGGTGATAAAATAATAGAAATCATCAGTATTGCCAGAGGGGAAAAAACAAACAGAAATGTTTCATTAAAGACCCCCATAAAAAAATTTGAACTAAGTTTAAATTGTGAATTAAAAAATGCTGTTAATAGCTCAATAAAGGATTTTAAAGCTACCTTATTCATAGAAAATCTATTAATTAATCAAATAGAAAATAATTATACTGTAGATAAGGTGGAACTAGATTTATAATATTCAGACTGCTGACGGCGCCATATGAAATCAGCCAGGAAAACATAATGTTCCAGATCGTTCGGAGATGGGGTATTAGTTATGTGATGGATTAAGGCTGCCTTGTAATAGCCTGTCTTCAGGTGTATAATATCTTAAATTATATTCTAAATTATACAGCACTACGGAGGAATAAGTATGAGTGTAGAAAAAGTGAGAAAGTATTTTCAGGATAACGGCTTTGACCTGAAGGTTATAGAGTTTGAGGACAGCACGGCGACGGTGGAGCTGGCAGCCCAGGTGCTGGGAGTTGAGCCCGACAGGATAGCAAAAACCATGGCCCTTAAGATGAAGAGCAGCAATATTATATTAGTAACCAAGGGTGGTGCAAGGCTGGATAACCGTAAATTCAAGGATTGCTTCAAGGAGAAGGGTACCATGATAAGCCACGATGAAGTAGAGGAGATAACAGGCCATCCCATAGGTGGAGTGTGTCCATTTGCTTTAAAGAGTGGGCTTAAGGTTTATCTCGACGTTTCCTTAAAGGAATTTGATATAGTGTATCCTGCAGGAGGCTCGGCCTCATCAGCTGTAAGGATTACCCCTGAATACCTCCAGCAGGTGACAGGTGGAGAATGGGTAGATGTATGTAAATAGCAGCATATTGCACAGAGCTATATATTAATCACATACAACAAGTATTTATTGAAAAACGATAAATACTTGTTGTTTTTCGTTTAAGCCTATGATATTATATGGGTATAAAGGAGATATTATATTATGTGTATTTTAGAGGTGATTTCATGAAACAAGATGTGTTTTCAAAATATCTTAAGGGCATGGTTATTGCCATGGCGTTATTGGGACTGCTGCTTTGTATGTTCTTTGTACCTGGCTTTGGAAAGGACATAATAAAGATAAACCCTCATCTAACTTATTTATATTATCCCAGTCTTGTGTTTGTATATATTACTGTTATACCTGTATACATAGCTCTATGGAATGCCTGGAGAATTTTCTCCAACATAGGCAAAAACAACTCCTTTTGCTTTGAAAACTCTAAAAGGCTTAAGAATATTGCGTACCTGGCATCTATAGATACCTTCCTATATGTGACTGCAGCCATAGCATTGCTTTCAATGGAGGCACTGGGCTGGAACTGTCTTATATTCATAGTATTAATAGTGTTTATAGGCTTTTCCATGGCTATAGTGTGCTCTTCCTTATCCCATCTTGTAGACAAGGCAGCGTCAATTAAGGAAGAAAATGATCTTACAATATGAGGTGAGCAGATGAGTATAATAGTAAATCTGGATGTAATGCTGGCAAAGAGGAAGATGAGTATGACTGAGCTTTCAGAGAAGGTGGGAATAACCATGGCTAACCTTTCTATACTTAAGAATGAAAAAGCTAAGGCTATAAGATTCTCAACTCTGGAGGCTATATGCGAGGCTCTGGACTGCCAGCCTGGAGATATACTTGAATATAGAAAGAAGGAATAATGCATTACATGGAGGCTGTGACATAGAATAAACTAACAGCCAAATAAAAGGAGGTTTGAAATGAATATTATTAAAGGCTTAAAGGGAGTAGCAGGGTCAATCAGGTCCGCCTATAAACGTTTTCCCATACCTCTTATACTTGCAGCTCTTTCAGGAATACTCCTGATTATGCTAAACGAGCTGAGCTGGAGCGGTAAAGATATAGAGGAAGACATATCAAGACTTGTTATGGTTCTTATGCTGGGAGTCCCCATAACCCTTGGGTTAAAGCTTCTTTGGGAAAGGCTGGATACGGTTAAGATCGTTTTAAAGCTTTCTGCCTATGCTGCAGCAGCGGTCTTTTTAATCCTGTACTATTTTCTGATGATAAAGGATTTTGAAATGGTGCCAGTTTTAAGGTATATACTGATAAGCGGTATGTTTTATCTTATATCTGCCTGCATCACCTGTTGGTTTGACGGAAGAAATTATGAGATGTATATAATAAAGGTTTTTACAAGGTTCCTTATAACCGGCATATTTGCACTTGTAATGTTTGGGGGAATAGCTGGGGTGCTTGCCAGCATAGATGGTCTTTTAGAGGTCAATGTGCCCAGCAAGGCTTATTTATATACCTTCTATATAATAGCAACCTTCTTTGTTCCTTCCTATGCATTTGCAGGAATACCCCAAAGCTACAAGGAGCTTGACGACGCTAAGTATCCAAAGTCACTAAGTGTATTGCTGCTGTACATAATGATTCCTATAGTATGTGCATATACAGTGATTCTTTATCTGTATTTTATTAAGGTTCTCATAGAGTGGACCCTGCCTAAGGGAATGGTAGGAAACCTGGTGCTGTGGTATTCCATTGTAAGCATAATAGTCATATTCTTTATAGCTCCTGTAATTCAGGAGAAAAAGTGGGTTAAGGGCTTTGTATTCTGGTTTACCAAGCTAATATTGCCATGCATTGTAATGCTGTTCATTGCTGTAGGCATCAGAATAAATGCCTATGGAGTTACTGAAAGCAGATATTTTGTTGTACTTACGGGATTATGGGCCTTTGGAATATTCATATACTGGAACGTAAGTGGAGTCAGGCGCAATATAATACTTCCTGCATCACTTGCCGTGCTTCTGATTATATCCTCTGGAGGCCCTTTCAGTGCGTTTAATATTTCAATCCGAAGCCAAAGCAACAGGCTGAAGGAAATTGTCCAAAACTATGGCATGCTTGAGGGAGGGGTCCTAAAGCCAGCGAAGGATACCATTTCCCAGAAGGATAGGGGTAATATAAGGTCAATACTTACA
Source organism: Bacillota bacterium (assembly GCA_023415335.1). Taxonomy (GTDB): domain Bacteria; phylum Bacillota; class Clostridia; order Clostridiales; family Caloramatoraceae; genus JAEZLD01. Next base: position 6,504 of record JAEZLD010000031.1, read on the forward strand.
TACTTTGATGGAAACCATTCTCTGTCAGATGTATCCTTCCTCCCTAGCGGCTTTAAAATAGAGGATATGTCAGAGTACTTTGGCTTCAATCTATACGAGTATTCTGATGGCACTACCTATTTTAACTTTACCAGTGAGAAAGTAAATGCTGTGGACATAAGTGCATATGATTACCTGGTTTCTTTGGAACTGGGAGGGGTTAATGGAGAGAAAGTGAAGTTCGGAAACAGTTATATAGCAGAATATTCAAAATACAATCAAGCAATAGAAGTGTATGAGAATAATGAGAAGATATATTCCTTTGACCTGAAGGGATTTGTAGAGAAGATCCGTGAAGGGTATGGTGAGGATAAATACGAGATTGACCAGAAGGATATGACAATTGAAGATGAAAATAGCCATTTTGCCATTAGGATAATGTTTACAAACCTGTCTGGTACAATGGACACATCTCTCGGAGCTACAGATGTTCAGAGCCTAAGCGGCAGTGTTTTTGTCAGGATAAAATAGCAAGGGTATGGAGTATTCCCTTTAACCGTAACAAATAATACACAGAAGCATAAAATATAGAGATGTGTAATATTTTTGGAGGGAAATGCAATATGCTTAAAACTCCCATAACCTATATGGGACCTATGCCTTACCTGGGGCTTCCTTATGACTTCAGGGACCAGGATGGCTTCCCGGTACAGAAACTTTATAAATCTACCAAGAAGGCACTAGCCTCTGCTAAGAATTCTCTTAAAGACGAAAAACATGATGTTATTTTTTATGACTACCTTATTTCCATAGCCCCAGAGGATGATGACAAGGAAATTATAGGAGCCATAAGGGACGATGAAAAAAAACATTTAGAAATGCTTAAGCAGATTTACGGAGATTATACAGGTGATGAGATTGAAGAGGAGGAGGTAACCTTTGAAAAACCAAAGGATTACTACAATGGGCTTAAAAAGGCCTTCTTCGGGGAAACAGAGGCCATGGAAAAATATAGGGACATAAGGGCTGGGCTTCCTGACATGTATCATAGGGATATGATGCTGGAAATTATGACGGATGAAATGGAACATGCCGATAAGTTTAATTACCTGCTTAATAAGAACAAGAGCATAGTTAAGGGAGAAGCATTGCTGGTTTCAGCTTCCAGAGAGGAGGAGATTCCCCAGGAGAAGGAGGCTCCCCAGGAGAAGGAGGAGGTTTATATACATGGCATAACCCCCAAGAACTCCTTTACGTTAGAGGAGGCTGCAGCAGTAGCAAAGCAGCTGGAGGTTGACTTTTCAAAGGTAGGCTTTGATCTGGAGCAGCTGAGAAATGGAATGGACGTGGAGCTTGAGCACGGAACCAGGGATCCTAAGACTAACGTGACAGGAGATGACCCTGTGCTTACAGGAAAGATTGCCCTGGCTCATCTAAACGAATTTCCAGATTACTATATAAGACTTAAGAGGCTGGAGGATAACGCAAAGGCCTATTGGCAGGGCAAGGAAATCTCTGGCCACAGGAAAAGATAGAGCTTAAGGCTTGAAATGCTATAAGATTTAAAGGATAGCATTCAAGCCTTTTTTATATTATTTTAATGAAGTATAATATATATATATTGGGAAAAAGCGTAATTATAAGGACTTTATGTAATTGTGAAAATATCAAAATAAAGGAGGACACTTTATGAGGCTGGAAACTCGAAACCGGATTACCTTTGGTCTAGGTACAGTAGGGAGAGATATGTTTTACTCCCTGGAGAGCATGTATCTGCTCTACTTTTTCACTGAGGTGCGGCAGCTGTCAGATTCCATGTTGGCAGCGGTAGGCGGAGTGCTCACTGTAATGAGGATATTTGACGCCCTAAATGACCCTCTAATGGGAGTAATCGTGGACAATACCAGCTCACGGTTTGGTAAGTACAAGCCTTGGCTGCTTACAGGAGCCTTGGGAAGTGCAGTGATGCTTATGTTTATGTTCTCTGACATAGGTCTTACAGGAACAGCCTATGTGGCCTTATTTGCTCTTTTTTATCTGCTTTGGGATTTGTTCTATGGCGTAAATGATATTGCATATTGGTCCATGCTGCCATCATTGTCTATAGACCAGAAGCAGAGAGAGAAAAACGGAGCCTTTGCCCGCATATGTGCTAACATAGGTATGTATGTGGTAGTGGTAGGAATAATTCCATTAACAACAATGCTGACAGATATATTGGGCAATGGAGAGAGGGCTTGGTGGTTTTTTGCACTTGCAGTATGTATACTGATGGTGGGCTTCCAGCTGATTACGGTGTTTGGAGTTAAGGAAAAACACATATTCAAGCAGGAGGAGTCTACATCCTTAAGGGATATGGCAAGGGCATTGCTTAAGAATGACCAGCTCCTTTATACTGCCATAGGCATGATATTGTTTATGGTAGGCTACTGCACAACAACTACCTTTGGTACATATTTCTTTAAATATGCCTATGGAAATGCAGATATGTATTCTGTATTTGCCATAGTTCTTGGAGTAACTCAGCTGGCAGCACTACTAATATTTCCACTTGTTTCAAATCTGATGGATAGAAAAAGCATGTATACCATGTCCACGATACTTGTGGTAATAGGCTATATCATATTCTTCCTGTCCCCTATGAATATGATTTATATAGGGGTAGCGGGTGTGTTCATGTTTGCAGGACAGGCATTTATACAGCTGCTTATGCTCATGTTCCTGGCAGATACTATTGAGTATGGACAGTGGAAGCTGGGAAAGCGTAACGACAGCATAACCTTTTCAGTACAGCCTCTTATAAACAAGCTTGGAGGGGCTATTGCTACTGGAGTGGTTACATTTACTCTTATAATATCAGGAATAAACAGTGCAGAAACTCCAGCTGATGTAACTGCTGAAGGACTGCTGATTATGAAGGCAGCAATGCTTATACTCCCCCTCATATCCATTGTGGCAGGCTATCTCGTATACCGTGCAAAATACAAGATAGACAGGGAATTCTACCAGCAAATAGTTTCGGACCTTAAGGAGAGGGGAGACCTTAGGGTGGAGAATGGTCAGTCCATGGAGAATCAGGAGAAGGGGGGGTTCACATGCTGACAGAAAACAGCCGCATCAAGGAGGTGTATGCCAACCCTGTAGGCAAGGATATAATACGCCGCCTTCTGATCCAGATGGGAAAGGGAGAGGGCTTGATACTTAATCCTGTTGTTCAAAGCCTTAAGCTGAAAACCCTTGTAAAGCTGTCTGGAGGCAAAGTAAATAAAAGCTTCATAGATACCCTGATTACCCTTTTGAACGATGAGAAGGACCTGCCTAGAGAGGATAAGGCTCCTGAGGGCCAGGCATGGTGGAAGGAAGCGGTATTCTACCAGATATATCCCCGCAGCTTTAAGGATAGCAATGGAGACGGTATAGGAGACCAGAGAGGAATAACAGAAAAGCTGGATTATTTAAAGGAGCTTGGGATAAATGCCATATGGCTGTCTCCTGTATAT
>JAEZLD010000038.1 GCA_023415335.1 Bacillota bacterium
AGAACCACAACAAAATTTATACCTGCTCTGTTCTCTACCACTACGTCCTGTATATCAAATATATCTGATTGACCTAATATCTTTTCTACTGCCTTTATTGTGGAAAATGCCACAAGCTTGTACTTCTTTGAGGAGGTTTTAATTCCCATTTCGAGAACTGAATATTCCTGGTCATCATATATAAGTCTGACGGTGCATTGTGCTATGTTGCCTTCAGTTGTAAGGGTAGCTCCTGAGAACCTTATTCTTCTGATCTCCTCTTTATCATCGGTATGTATCTGAGCAATGCTTATTACCCTTCTGTCAATTCTAAAATCGAATGATGCCAGAAGAGAAGATTCAATGTCCCTTGCAATCTGTTTTGGAGACCTTAACGTATTGGAAAGCACATGCAGCTCCTCAATTCCGCTGTCCGAGGCAACAAACTTTGTACTTAATACGCCGTCAATCTTATTAACCACTTCCTGAAATGCCTTCACATCCAATTCAATCCCTCCGCTCTCTATTCACAACTTAATGGGATGCTTTTTCAATAGTTTATTAAAAACACCATATTATAAAATAAATCCCTCTTACCACATTTTAACATATATTATTAAAAATATATACTTTTTTATAGCTTTATATATATTTTTTTGAATTTACACAAATTGCTACCTCGTTACCTTTATTTCGCAATAAGAAATATATTTTCACATACAATACAATGCTAAACTACATAAATTTACAGTATTTCGATTTTTATATTTCTTTTACTCCTACTATTATATTAATTTTATAATTAATACACAATTAAATTTGTGTTATCTCTTTCATTAAATATTCCTTAATAAACAATTATGGGAAAGCTTTAACTGCTTCCCCATAATTGTTTATATACTACATACTGCTTTATTTAAAAGACTCTTTTGCCGTCCAGGAAATCATATACATCATCCAAAGCCTCTCCAAACCTCTGGAAATGCACCACCTCCCTGGCCCATAGGAACTTAAGTACCTCCTTAATGTCATAGTCGTCTGTCAGGCTAATAAGATGCTCATAGGTGGACCTGGCCTTCTGCTCTGCTGCCATATCCTCACTTATATCCGTTACAGGGTCTCCAAGGGTTGCAATGTATGCTGCAGTCCATGGTACTCCATTGGTGTCCGTGGGAAAAAGTGCATTGTCATGCTGGGCAAAATGTCCATCCAATCCTGCAGCCTTAAGCTCCTCTACAGTTGCCCCGTCCATAAGCTGGTATATCATTGCGCAGATAATCTCCACATGTGCCAGCTCTTCAGTCCCAATATCAGTAAGTAACCCCTTTGTTTTGCTTGTTGGCATGGTATACCTTTGGTTTAAATATCTTATTGATGCAGACAGTTCCCCATCTGGTCCTCCGTACTGTGTTACAAGCATCTTTGCCATTCTTAAATCCCTGCTCTTCAGATGAACTGGGAACTCAAGCTTTTTTTCATATATCCACATAATCCTGTCCTCCTATTCTCCTGATTCCCAGGGCCATGGACCTTCCACCCACTGCCATGGGCTTCTGCTTGTGCTGCAGCCAAAGCTGCTTAGTGGTCCATACTTCTGCTCATATTCTTTTTTGATCCTTGTAAGATTCTCCGAGGCTGCATTATAGTCATTTAATGCCTCCTGGTCATCAGGATTGTTGTCCAGGTATAGTGTCAGCTCTACGGCTGCAAATTCCAGTTCTCTTATCTTCCCCAGCATCTGACACCTGCCATCATCATCGCTCTTTTTATTTCCCCAATACATGCTCATGTTCCATCCCCCTCCTATTCCTTAGACTTGATTGCATAAGGTATATCCAGGTTAGGGAATATGGTTCCCTTTTTCAGGCCCTCAGCTAAAGGATATGGCATCACATACGGCTGGCGGGGAACATAGGCTCTGGCAAGCATCTTCTTAGAATTACAGGGCATTTCCCTGGTTTCCTCTGAGTTCCTGTCACCCCCCCTTAGATAGATAGGATTTACATATGGAATGTAAATCTGGCTCAATTTATTCACTCCTTGATTTTTGCTACCAATACATAATATTCAGTTAAAAACCAATGGGTGATGGCAAGTTTGCATATATTCTATTTCTCATAGTAATGATATAATTATTTCAAGACAGTCTATAACATTTGAATTAAGGGGGATTATTCTATGTTGACAACTAACGAAAAAAAACTTGTGATGCAATCAGTTCAGGGAAAAATACATCATCCTACATCGGGGGCATCTCCATACAGAATAAGCCATGAGGGTGAGCCATGTATACTGCCTGCAACAGGCGGAATAACCTATAATGTGAAAATAGGCGATTCAGTGTATGGAATGGAAGCTGACCATGTGGAGCCAGGAGTATCTCTGAAGAACCCTAATGAGGCCGAGAACGGTGCCCTTCAGCTGCTTTCCTGCATAGGCAACAGAGCTGTAGTAGTATCGGGAGATGCTAAGGGGGCCAGAGGCTTTGTTACTGGCAAGCATGGCGGAATAGAACACCTTCTAATATATTTCAGGCAGGAGGACCTTGAAATGATGTCCATAGATGATTCCATAAGAATCAAGGCCTGGGGTCAGGGACTTAAGATAGATGGACATGAAAACGTTAAGGTTATGAACATAGACCCGGACTTGTTCAATAAGCTGGGAATAACTGAAAAGGATTCAAAGCTGGTATTACCTGTGGCAGGAATAGTGCCTCCATTTATGATGGGCTCCGGTATAGGTTCTCCCAGCGCCTATAGAGGCGACTATGACATAATGACAGCAGACAAGGGTGAGCTTGAAAAATACGGTTTAAACAAGCTTAAATATGGAGACATCGTTTTGCTGCAGGATTGTGACACTTCCTTTGGAAGAGGCTATCTTAAGGGAGCAGTTACCGTAGGAGTTGTAGTGCACAGCGACTGCGTAAAGATGGGACATGGTCCTGGAGTAACAACAATAATGACCAGCAAGGAGCCTGTTATTGAAGGCATAATAGATGAAAATGCCAACATAGGCACCTATATTGGCCTGTAAATATTTGCATATTTTTTTATGATAATTCATATACCATTCACAAAAATGGTATATAATATAGTCAAGCTGGGTATAGCTACCTGGTGGTATTTATATTAATAAACTCAGGAGAAAGAAAATGTATAAGAAGATGATGCTTGTCATAAACCCAAGGGCAGGTAAGATGCAATCAAGGAGCAACCTTTTTAACTTAATAAATCTATTCTATCAGAATGGCTATGAGGTTACGGTTTACCCCACCCAGGAAAGGTCGGATGCCACAAGGATTGTAATTGAAAATGCCTTTAGATATGACATAATCACCTGCTGTGGTGGAGACGGAACACTTAATGAAGTGATATCAGGGCTCATGCACCTTTCAAACCGTCCGCCTTTGGGATATATACCTTCCGGCACTACAAACGACCTGGCCACCAGTCTAGAGCTAAACAACGGAATGATGAAAGCTGCCCAGGCAATAGTATCAGGAGTTGAGTATTTCTATGACATAGGTTCCTTCAACAATAGGTTTTTTACCTACATAGCAGCCTTTGGAGCCTTTACAGAGGTTTCATACTCTACTCCTCAGCAAACAAAAAATTCCTTAGGACATCTGGCATACATACTGGAAGGAATAAGGCGCCTTCCGGAAATTAGATCCTATAGATTGAAGATTGAATATGACACAGGTGCTGTGGAGGATGATTTTGTATTTGGAGCAGTAACCAATTCCACATCCATGGGTGGAGTGCTTAGGCTAAGGCCAGATGAGGTAAGACTTAATGATGGCCTTTTTGAAATCGTTCTTATAAGAAATCCGAAAAATCTCCTGCAGTTGCAGCGCATAGTCTCAGGTCTTCTCATGCAGAAGTATGATGACAAGGATGTTCTCCTTCTCCATTCATCTAAAATAAGGGTTACATCACTTAATGAAATACCCTGGACCCTTGACGGGGAGGATGGTGGCCTCCACACGGAGGTCGAGATTGTAAATAACAACAAAGCCATATGCTTCATGATAAATAAAAGCCTGGAGCTGTAATAAAAAACTAAGGGCAATCCATAAAGGGCTGCCCTTAGTTTTTATAATAATACATTGTGACTATATCCTGGTTTTAATCAGCCCATGCTGGTTGCAGTATGCATATATGATTCCCTTCCCTGTTATAGGGAACCTGGCCTGGGCGTCCTGTTCAGGGTAAAGCTTCACAAGCTGGACCCTGTCCCAGTTAATATAGGCAAAAAAGGATATAAAATGTGTCTTGGTCATGGGGTGCTGTATGGTAACAAAATAATCATTTTCCACCCTCTCAACCTGAATCACATGGTTGTCATCAGGCTCCTCAGCCTCCTGCACAGGCAGAGTAATACCGCAGCAGCTGAAGGCTCCCTCCCCTATAGAATGGATTACGTTTCCACAAATTGGGCATACATAAAACTTGGTTCTCTGCATATTAGCCGAACGGTTGCTGTTAATCACACATTCCCCAGACAGCAGCTCAGCTACCGAAACTCCAAGGGCTATTGCCAGAGGCTCTATAAGTGAGATGTCCGGCAGCCCCTTTCCAGTCTCCCATTTGGATACAGTTTTATCGCTTACAATAAGCATGTCAGCTAACTGCTTCTGGGTAATCCCCTTTCTTTCTCTTAATGCCTTTATTATATTTCCTGTAACATAGCTTGTCATAGTTAATCACTTCCTTATCAATTACTATATTTATAATAACCTGCAGATAACATATACACAACCTACGCTCCGTAGAGCAAAGCTTTAAGACAAAGCATGTGGTATAATTTCCTTATCTTAACTCTATTAGTATTCAAGTATAAATATTTTGTCTGCATTTCGGTTATACTTCAATAAGATAGTAAAAGGAGGTTTTAAATATGCCCATACAGTGCAGTGCCATATCATGTGCACATAATAAAGACAGGGTTTGTTACGCTAATGCCATAATGGTTGAGGGCAGGGATGCTCACACCTCTACAGAAACTGCCTGTGCTACCTACACAGAGCCTGTAGGTGAAGGCTTTAATGAATTTGTAAGCTCTACAAATGCAGGGGATGCTCCCTGCACCCATATAGGATGCAAGGCTGAAAGCTGTATGTATAATGACCATGAAAAATGCATGGCTGGTGCCATAGTTGTAGATGGAGAGGATGCCCGTTCATATCAGCAGACAGACTGCGAAACATATAGGCAAAGATAATTAAAAGCTGCAGCAAAATGGAATGATTCCCTTTTGCTGCAGCCTCTTTATGCTCCACTAATGAGTATTCTTACCTTCTCTATTCTCTTTTCAGCAACCTTTTCAACCTTAAAGGAAAAGTTCTCGTATTCCACAACCGGGTTTTCATTCTCATTGGGTATGCTCCCTAGAAGTGTCATAACAAAACCGCCTACAGTATCAAAGTCATCTGAAGGAAGGTTTATATCCAGCATGTCATTAATCTCATATATAGGAACTGTCCCCTCTACCAAATATATATTATTTTCCAGCTTCTTAATTGGCTCATCTGAAACATCATATTCATCAAATATGTTGCCCATTACCTCTTCTATAATGTCCTCAATGGTAACAATACCCGAAAAGCCACCATACTCATCTATAAGTACAGCCATATGGTTTTTAGTAGACTGCAGCTCCTTGAAAAGAGCATCAATATTCTTGGTTTCAGGTATGAAATATGCAGGTCTTATGATGCTTTTCAAAGATATCTGTTCCCTCTGCTTATCCTTAAGCTCCATAAAAAGGTCCTTCATATATAATACACCTATTATGTTGTCATAGTCATTTTCATACACAGGCACTCTGGAATACTGCTCCTCAAGCACCTGGTCTATAACCTGGCAGATAGGCGTGTTTATCTCTATCGTAAAGACATCTGGTCTTGGTGTCATTATTTCCTTTGCCAAGGTATCGTCAAACTGGAATATGCCATCAATCATGTCCTTTTCAATCTTGTTAATCACTCCGCTTTCCTCTCCTACCTGTATCATAGAGCGGATTTCCTCCTCTGATACCTTCTCCTCCAGATTTTCCGTATGAAAACCTAGAAGCTTTAGTACCGTGTTAGTGGAAAAGGTAAGCAGCTTTACAAAAGGAAAGGTGATTTTGGAAACAACACTTATTACGCGGGCAGCAAACAGAGCCATTTTTTCAGAGTTTTGAAGCGCGATTCTTTTAGGAACCAGCTCTCCGAAAACTAGGGTTATGTATGACAGCAGCAGTGTAATCACAACTACCGATATCTCTGAACTTGCTGGCAACCCTAATGACTTTAAAGCACTATCCAGATACCCGGCTATGCTTGTTGCAGCTGAGGCACTGGCTAAGTAGCCTGCCAGCGTTATTCCAACTTGAATAGTTGCAAGAAATCTTCCCGGCTCATCCA
>JAEZLD010000224.1 GCA_023415335.1 Bacillota bacterium
TAGCTTATTTGATTTTTAGCGTTGTTTATTTCAAGGAATACGAGGGAAAACGTGAAGCAGAGCAACACAATCATTTAATGGAAATAAAAAGAGCTCAGTCAGAAAAGGAAATTGAAGCAATTAAACGCTCCGAATATGCCGTTGCGCTGCTCCGGCACGATATGCGGCATTTTCTGAATAATATCTCATCGTATATTGAAAAAGGTGACGCTGATAAGGCGAAATCATATATATGTGAGATTATCGAACTGGCTGATAAGACCGCCATAAAAAAATACTGTTCTAATGAAATCGTCAACATGATTCTATCTTTCTATGAAAATGAAATCATCGAAAAGAAAATCCACCTTCATCATTCCATTCAAATACCTGAAAAGCTGCATGTTTCCGATGTAGACTTTACCTCCATCCTTTCCAACGGCTTAGAAAATGCCATTCATGCAGTTTCATGTCTTGACCCAGATAAAAGAAGTATTACACTGGATTTGCATATGAGCGACACCAAACTACTTTTATCTATCAAGAACCCTTATACACACAAGGTAGACATGGTGGATGGCATACCCCAGGCAAAGGGAACTGGTCATGGGCTTGGTACGCAAAGTATCAAGTATGTTACCGAAAAACTGAATGGAAACTTCCAGTTTATAGCAAAGGACGGACTGTTTTCTCTAAGAGTAGTGCTTTAATCAAAATGATGTGTTGGCATAGCCAATATGAAGCATTGCCGCAAGTTGCAATATGAAGTTACTCGCTCTGCTCGTATGAAGCGAAGCGCACTAATTAACATGTTGCGAAGCAACCCTTCATTAACGCAGTGACTTCATTTCTTCATGTGCCGTAAGGCACGCTTTATTCAAAAAAAGTCTCTGCTTACTTTGTAACATATGAAGTGTTGGCATAGCCAACATGAAGCATTGCCGCAAGCGGCAATATGAAGTACTCGCTCTGCTCGTATGAAGCGAAGCGCACTAATTAACATGTTGCGAAGCAACCCTTCATTAACGCAGTGACTTCATTTCTTCATGTGCCGTAAGGCACGCTTTAATTATTAGAAGCCTCTTTTAACCACAAAAAAACCTCCTCTGTCTTTAGACGGAGGAGGTTTTTTTGTGGTCGGGGTGACAAGACTTGAACTTGCGACCTCATGCTCCCGAAGCACGCGCGCTACCATCTGCGCTACACCCCGATAACTTGCACGAATAATTATATAACATATATTTAATCATTGCAAGTTGAAAATATAGGTCCTTTTAAGCCTCTGGCTTTACAATCCTTCCTTTTTGGTATACAGGAACTATGTCTGTTTCATCCTCCCGGAAGCAGTATTCTATATCTTCCTCAAGCCCTATGGAAAGCATATATTTATAGTGGGCGGCATGCTTTACATACTCAAGTATATTTCCCCTGTGGTCCTCATATGCCAAGAGGGCTGCACTGCACATGTCATCTAACTCAGCATTGCATAGCTCCTTTATGTCATTGAGTATCTTTCCTGCACAAATAAAGTCATCTATTGAGAACTGTCCCTTAGTGCCTGCACAGGCAATTACAGTGTCTTCACTACTTGAGGCAATATGTGTAGCTACTGCTTTACCATTAAGCATACAGCCTATTATTATCTCACTGGCACTGGTAGCCCTTGATATAGCGTTGGTGCCGTTGGAGGTGGTCATAATTATCCTTCTTCCACCTATGGCTTCCTTTGTGTACTCAAGTGGTGAATTTGAAAGGTCAAATCCCTCTATTTTCAATGCCTTCCTCTCTCCACCCATTATGCAGCCCTCTTCACGAATGGAAAGGGCTTCTTCTATCTCCTTTACTGCCACTACCTCCTGGGCACCATTGGCAATGGCGGTGGTTATTACTGAGGTTGCCCTCAGCACATCTATAATAATTACTCTCTTTCCCTTTATGTCTTCTTCATATATATACTGTGATGATGGTATCATCGTTATCTTCATATGCTGCTCCCCCTGTATTTGGTCTGTATTTTACAGACTTCTCCTGAATTTATATAATATTATTATAGTCCTGAACGTAAAGGCTTCTTCAAACTTCTTTATGTCAAGCCCTGTAAGGGTCTTTATTTTTTCAAGCCTATACAAAAGCGTATTTCTATGAACATAAAGGTTCCGTGCTGCCTCACTTATATTAAGATGGCATTTAAATAGCTCTTCTGCAGTATTAATAAGCTCCTTGTCTCTCAGGACCTCAGAGAAGCCTCCATAGCCTCCATGGAAATATAAATCTGCCTTATCCTCCGGTATGGAATACATGAGGCCATATATAGCCATTCTGTCAATATGGAAAAAGCCATTTCTTTTGTCCAGTCCCCAAGCCAGTTCACAGGCTGCCTTTGCATGCTCCGCAGAATCCTTTACGGTATATGTACCGTTAATCCTCCTGCCGGAGCCAATTACAACGCTTACCCCCTTCTCCTCCATTAAACCATTTATAATAGAGTCCCCCTCCTGCTCATCGTCCTCTGAGGGAACAAGCAGATAAAGACCTCCTTCATCCTCAACCATTTCTATGCTTACATTCTCAAACAGACCTTCTATAAAGTCCCTTACCCCATGGGATGGTCTTACATACATGGCAACATAGCCTGTATATTTGCCCTTTATGCTGTCCCTTGAAACCTGATTCTTCAGTATATATTCAAGAGGCTGCATATGCTGTGATTCCTGTTTTTCCATATCCTCACGGCAAATCATCCTGATAAGGGCACAGCTGTCTTGGGACAATTCCCCCCCAACACAAATAATCAGGCTGTCACATCTTATATAGGTCATGTTTCCTGTATTCAGCACATCCTCAGTGTGCCTATAGCCAGGGTTTATACCCTTAAGGTGGTTTCCACTTATGTTATAAACCCCGATACTATAACCAAGTGCTTTTTCAATCAAATCATAAAAGCCCACGCTATCCCTCAATTCCACTAAAATGGTGAAGTCCTCTATAACCAGTTTCATTTATTATATCACAGCTAAAATTTTCAGCAAATAACAGAGTATGAATCATATGATTCTAATGCTTCTGTTTTATGATATTTAGACACCTAAAGTATATCATATCACAGCATTAGGTTAGGTGTCACTTTGGGCTGGCACTGAGTCCCACCCCTATGGCATATATATGTTATTATTAAAAGGACAAAGAAATGAGCCGTCTCAAAATTGCTGAGACAGCCCATTCTATGAAGAGGATTTTATATAATTGTTATTTCTGTTTCCTTATCAAACAGATGCATAAGGTTCATGTCAACTCCAACCTTTACAACATCATCTATAGCTGCTGTTGTAGTAGGTCCAACCTTTGCTACAATGTTATTACCTTCAACCACAAGATACAGGAAGGTTTCTGAGCCCATGTGCTCAACCAGCTCAACCTTTGCAGTCATACAGGATTCTGAATGCTTCTCTACAAATGAAGCAGCATCATCCAGGTTCTCAGGCCTTATTCCGAACACTACCTCCTTGCCTGCATAGCCCTTTTCCTGAACTACAGCAGCCTTGTCAGCAGGAATTGGCAGCCTAAGCTCTCCTATCTTTACAAAGAGCTTATCTCCCTGCTTCTCTATTACAGCATTCATGAAGTTCATCTGCGGACTTCCTATGAAGCCTGCAACGAACATATTGCATGGACTATTGTAAAGCACTGTTGGAGAATCAACCTGCTGGATTACTCCATCCTTCATTACAACTATCCTTGTTCCCATTGTCATTGCCTCTGTCTGGTCATGGGTAACATATACGAAGGTTGTATTCAGTCTCTTGTGCAGCTTTGATATTTCAGTTCTCATTGCAACCCTGAGCTTTGCATCCAGGTTTGAAAGAGGCTCATCCATAAGGAATACCTTTGGCTCTCTAACTATTGCTCTTCCTAAGGCAACTCTCTGTCTCTGGCCGCCTGACAAGGCCTTAGGCTTTCTTTCAAGAAGGTGCTCTATTCCAAGTATCTTTGCAGCTTCCTTAACCTTAATATCTATTTCTGCCTTTGGAACCTTTCTAAGCTTAAGTCCGAAGGCCATGTTCTCATATACAGTCATATGTGGATATAGTGCATAGTTCTGGAAAACCATTGCTATATCCCTGTCCTTTGGTGCTACATCATTACAGAGCTTATCCCCTATATACAGCTCACCATCGGTTATCTCCTCAAGTCCTGCTATCATACGGAGAGTAGTTGACTTTCCGCAGCCGGATGGTCCTACAAGTACAACAAATTCCTTGTCCTCGATTTCAAGGTTGGCACTCTTGACTGAGGGGACAGTTGAACCCGGGTATACCTTAGATATATTCTTAAGAACTACCTTTGCCATAATCTTACCTCCAAAATCATAATTTCTTTATACTAATTTTAACATTTTGAAGCTACCACATGTATGGCAAAGATACATGAAAGCTTTGTACATATTGAACAAAAATTGTACAATATTACTCTATCTGCTTTAACTCTCCCTCTTTAAGATCCAGGCTCCATCTGCCCTCGTAGCTTCTTTCCTCATCGGTGGCTTTTTCAGAGGCTGTAACTGTAAAAACTATTTTATTCTCTGAAGAAAAATATGGTAGAGATGAGGAGGTATCGCCTCCTATGAAGGGAACTTCTGTATCCACTATTTTTCCACTTTCCATATCATAAACCCGAAAACTTCTCGTTCCATCTGAATTGGACAACCCCACTATGAATTTATCAAATTTTGGAGAAAAGCTTATTCCATATGCCTGGCAGCCTGATATCAAATCAATTGGCTTAACTGTGCTGGTGCTTTTTTCCTTGTCCTGTGGCTGCTGTTCTTCTCCTTCTTTCTGCTGACCTCCTCCCTGCTTTTTATCTTCTCCTTCCTTCCCCTGCTGCATTGTCTCCTTTTCCTCTATTGTCACCTTTGCTATAAAGCAGCCACTTCCGTTATTGTCACTGCTGGTAACTATTATATTCTCTCCATCTGATGCCATGCCACAGCTGGTGAATTTATCCTTAGGTACGGAGAATTTCTGCTCAGGTGAGGCTCCTGTCTGCATAACAGTATAATCAGGAAGGTCATCAAGGGATACTGCCTTCTGCTTTTCAGACTCCTCATCTTTTTTTACAAAAACCTTATCCCCCTGCCCTATAAGCTCCATGGAGCTTTCCTTTGAAATCTTGTCTATTTTTATGCTTCCATTTTCATTTACCAGCTCATAGCTGTATGTATCAATGGAAAAGCTGGGCTCTCCTGCCACCTCATATAATAGCTTTGCACTAAAATTTGAGCCGGTTTGGGAGCCCTCACCTTCGCCAAGAATATATCCAACAGGATGAGGCTCCTGCTGCTCCTCCTGGCCTCCTACCTCCTGCTGTAGTCTGGTGCTATAAAAGGACCTTTTTGCATCACTGTCCATATTCACTACATAGAACATGTAATGCTCCATTAATCCTTCCGCAGCCTTACCGTTTATTTTCTGGGTTGTATTGCCTGTAGGGGAAGCTTCATTAGAGGAGCCTGAGCTGCGTCCGCAGCTGCCTGCTACCAGCATAAAAGCCAATGCAATTAATGCATAAGTCCTTTTCATCAAATATCACCCTCCTCTTACTATTTTTATTATTCATATTAGTATTTGTAATTATTCCATGCATTTTTAAATAAAATGCAGTGTAATGCTTTATGGGAGATAGGAATGAAACAGAGCTTAAAAATAGCGTCCGTGTTTATAGGCACCATTGTAGGTGCAGGTCTTGCATCAGGTCAGGAGATACTCCAGTTCTTTGCAAGATTCGGATTATCAGGATTTATAGGAATTGCCATATGCTTCTTTATGTATATAATATCCTTCATTGTGATAATACGGCTATGCATACGCAACACATACAGGTCCTATAAGGACATAATCACCTCCGTGCTTGGAAAGAAGCTTGGTGGCATCATAGACTTTTTTCTTACTATTTTCATATTTGGAAGCAGCATAATAATGATATCTGGAGGAGGTGCCATGCTTAAGGAATATGCAGACCTTCCATATTATGTAGGAATAATTATTATGTGCTTTTTAGTATTTATAATGGCTATTTTTTCAACAGGAGGTATAATTACTCTTAACTCATTAGTTGTTCCATTTTCTACCCTGACCATAGGGCTCCTTGGAGTACTTGTGTTAACAAAAAATGGCTCCTCAGGCCTGTCCATTCTCTGGAGCTATAAGGGTTCCTCCGGTAGTCCCTACCTATCCACACTGCTATATGCCTCCTTTAATATACTTGGTGCCACAGGGGTCTTATGCCCTATGATATATGAATCAGAAGACAAGGATAATTTCCTGAGAGGGTGCATCATAGGAAGCATTGTACTTACAATACTGGCCATATCCATAAGCTTTTCCATACTGGTATGTGCACCTGGAAGCATGGAAAGTGAAATACCTAATCTTTATATTGCAAGAAGCTTTGGCAGGATATATGCATTTATAACCACAATGATTATATGGCTTGAAATGTTTTCCACTGAAATCAGCGATGTATATAGCCTGTCAAAGAGGCTTCAGTATTCCTTCAAGCTTCCATATGCAGCATGCCTGCTTATTATAATGGGACTTACAGTCCCCTTTGCATTCATAGGCTTCTCCAGACTTATAAAGCTTCTTTATCCGCCATTCGGCGCAGTAAGTCTGGTTTTTGTATGTGGCTGTATATATAAATATCTTAAGGGCTCCTCGATGAAAGGCAAAAAATTTTAGGTTGTGATTTATTACATATATGATATGATATGCTTGCATGTTAAGCTATTTCTTTACTTGAAACATAAAGAAACATAACTAATTCTTCTATTATACCTATTTATAACAAAAAATTTGAAAATATTGATGCATGTTATGTAAAAACAGTTTAAAATACATATTATAAAGGTATTGAGGTGTATTGATTTGAGAAATAACGAAAAGTGGAAAATCGTGGTGATTAGATCCATATTAATCGCTGCTGCAGCTATAGCTGCAGCCTTAAGTATATATATGCTATTTATAAAGACAACCTACATTAGTTGTGGAGTTCCAACTGAGGTAAAGGAGGCTGGAAGGTATGTGCGTATACGCATATCCCATAATAGCAAGATAACCTGGATTAAGGTTCCTGTATCCTATTACTCCCCTGAGGATGGAGCCTATAATATTGAAAAAAAGGGTACAAAGGTAGTTTACATGAAAGCATGCGACATGTACACAGGAAGGCTGCTTTCTATTGATAATAACACCATACAGACACCTGATGGAACAATTCCCCTCTCAAGCAGTGTAGAATATTACAAGGGCAGTGATTCTACACTTAGTAATGCTGACAAAGATGATATTATTGTGGGCTGTTCATCCTGCCGTATAATACTTGATAAGTCAGGGAATGCTGGAGCAGTAATAATAGATAAAAACGAAATAAGTACTGTAAGAGTTGGTATTTCCAACAGTGATTTTTCCTCCATGAACCATGAAAGCCTTACCTTCTTTCCCGTAGCCGAAAGCAGGCTCAATAGCTTTAACTCATCCTCTGAGGACGGAATAAGGTGGCGGTACTACACCGGAGAAGGTATGAAGATTACCGGTGGAGACATAAACTATACCACAGGGAAGAACGAAATGCTTTCTGTAGCATACAAGGATGGCAGCATGGTACTTACAGCCTACAGCATAAGCTCCTCCAATGAGCTTCAGGTTAAAGAGACAATAGGCTCAACCCAATCCAGGGTTACAATCCAGGCACTGTCAGACCCACTATATGTAAGGTCCTTAAGACGCAGCAATGGATATAAACCAGCTTATTATGGAGCCTTTGAAGTATATATAAGTGGTTCCTCCTTGAGACTTATAAACGAAGTAGACATTGAACACTATTTAAGATATGTGGTGCCAGGACAAATGGTTCCTTCAGGGGGCATGGAAGCCTATAGGGCACAGGCAGTAGTATCAAGAACCTCTGCCACATACCACATACTGGAGGGAGGTCACACCAGTGAGGGCTACCACATTCCTGACACGGATCTGGTACAGCTTTACAACAACCAGCCTGCCACAGAGGAGTGCAATACAGCAATAGAGGATACAAAGGGAAGCATAATAGAATATAATGGAAGTATAATAAATGCCAAATACTACTCCACTTCCTGCGGTACAGGGGCACCCTACAATGAGGTTTACTACAATGGTAGGAAGCCTAAAAGGAGCAACAGTTTTCCTTACCTGTCCTTTGGCTCATACACCACTCCTAAGGTTGACAATCTTCAGGATGAGATTAAGGTCACAGAGTTTCTAAAGGATTGGACAATAAAGTCTTACGACTCAAACTCTCCCTATTACAGATGGAAATTTTCCATGACCAGAGGAGAGCTGTCAGATACTGTAAATGCAAATATATACAGACTTTATAATGAAAATCCGAAGCTATTCAGGGAAAAGACCTATCTCAACATTTATAAAAGCACCACAATACCTCAGGAGGGGATTGGCACTATAAAGGGCATAGAAATATCAGAAAGAGGCACCGCAGGAAACGTACAGACACTTACCTTAACCTGCGATTCAGGCACCTACAGGGTATATGGGGGAGAAATCATACAGAAGCTGCTGACACCATCTGAGCTTAAGATTTCCCTTATGTATGGAAGTGATATAACAATAGCTTCCATACCATCACCCTACTTTGCTATCGACAGAACCACCTCCGGCTCCACATTAAAAAGCATCACTATATACGGTGGAGGCTATGGGAGCGGAGTTGGTATGAGCCAGTATGGAGCCATAGGCTTAGTACGTTCAGATAAGACCTACGTGGATGTAATGAAAACCTTTTATCCAGGAACAGAAATAAAGACCCTGGAGGAGCTTTACCCAAAAGAAAGTGAATAGTTAATAGTTAATAGTTAAAGTTGAACCTCCGTATTAAAAGTTGATACGGAGGTTCTATTATTTTATAATATACAGTTTCTTAAACACAGCATAAATAATAAATGGGAGCTCCAATGTACGGTCCCCCATTAGTTCTTGCTTATGAAAAGCCTGTCTTATTGTTTCTGACAGGCTTTTCTGCATTTTCTCTTCTCTCTTCTCCTTTCTCTTTTCACTCCCTGTTTACTCCTTCGAGGTTGAAAATCGGTACATATTTTTCACTTGCACTTTCATAGTCCTGTATAAAGCCGTTTACAATACCTGCATTAAGAGCATAATCCACAAGGGCGTCGTAGCATTTGGGGCTTACCCTTCTGTTTATCTCCGGGCACTGCTCCGCTCCATACATGGGGGTGTACTGGCACATAAGGTTCAGGTATATATCCTCAGGCAGTTCATTAACTACCCAATCAATTATCTTCTTGGAATCAAAAAGCAGTCCTGGAAGCAGCATATGCCTTATCATAACTCCCCTTATGAGCATATCATCCCTAAACTTAGGAGTTCCTACCTGCCTTATCATTTCCTTAACTGCAGATGAGGCATATTTAAAGTAGTCTGGTGCCTTGGAATACTTTACACTATACTTGTCACTGTAGTATTTAATATCAGGAAGGTATATATCTATTAGCCCTTCAAGTGACTTTAGGGACTCAACCTTCTCATAGCCTCCACAGTTATATATTACCGGTATAACCAGGCCATTATCCTTTGCAATCTGAAGACTAGCCCTTATAACAGGCACATAATGTGTAGGGGTCACCAGATTAATGTTATGTGCCCCTTTTTCCTGAAGCTCAAGATATATTTCTTCCAGCCTCTCTATTGAAATCTCTTCCCCAAAGTTATCATGGCTTATTTCATTATTCTGGCAGAATATGCATCCCATACTACAGCCAGAAAAAAATACTGCTCCGGAGCCCTTTTCCCCTGATATGCACGGCTCCTCCCATTTATGAAGATAAGCCTTGGATACCTTAGGAAAAGGGCCACCTTTACAGTAGCCCTTCATTTCATATCTATTTACATTACAATTTCTTGGGCATATATTACAGCTTATAAATTCATCCATCAAAGCAGCTCTCCTATTCAAACTTATCACACACTATTTTATCATATACTGACTGTTTATGATATACAGATATCATAAGCAAACACCCTGTTTTTTCCCTTCTGCTTACACTCGGAATAAAGCACCATATCCGCCTTTTCTAATATATCCTCTATAGTTCTCCCATCCTCTGGATAGGTTGCAATTCCACCGCTGACAGTTGCCTTTACCTGCTTACCATACCAGTTGAGCTGGGTACTCTCTATCCTTTCCCTTATCCTCTCAGAAATAATAACAGCATCTTCCTTATTAAGGTCCTTAAATATAATTACTATTTCTTCTCCTCCATACCTGCAGGGCACATCTGTCTTTCTTATTGATTTTCGCATTTCATCAGATATAAGCTTAAGCATTTCATCCCCTACCAAATGTCCATAGGTATCATTAACAATTTTAAAGTCATCTATATCATATATGACAAGAGAGAATCGTGTTTTGGTCAGTATAAGCTCCTGTATTTCCCTCTTAAATACGTTTCTGTTATACAGTCCGGTCAGTACATCTATGTCAGCACTATCCCTTATGCTGTTATAAATGTTGTTGTTTTCAATTGCAAGTGCCATCTGATTTGAAAGTATATTAAGAAGGTCTTCTATTCCAAAAGCCGTAAATCTCCCCAGCCTCTCATTACCGCCTATAAGAATCATTCCTGCCAGTTTGTTTTCTATTGTAACGGGTACAACTATAGCTGATTCTATCTGTGAAAGCAGCTCCTGAGAAAGATACTCGTGCAGGTGTTCACTTGGATTAAAGCTTACAAATACATTTTCGCTCATAGACCGGAACATTTCCTTAGATGGCATTCTGAAACCGAAGTCACCTATATCCATACCCTCAGGCTTATAGAAAGCCACAGGGTAGGTTAACTGGTCCTTCTCATAGGACTTGCTATCATAGTTAAAGCTATATATGGCACAAACACTATAAGGTATAAGCTCTTTTAAATTAATCGTAAGATACTTGCACTTTTCTCCAAAATCTCCATAACGTACGATATCCTTTGTAATCTTAATTATACCCTGCATTACTTTGTTTTTTACCTCAAGCTTGTTATTAATTGATATCCAATTATTTATACATACAAGAATGACCAGCAGAAACAGCGCTCCCAAAAATCCTAAATTAGAATTTACAAGTACAAGTATGGAGGTGGTAATGATAGATATACAGCTATTTTGTACAGTTTGTCTCCAATACTCCACCGGAGGATTGCACCATTTTTTCTCTTCTATGCTTTTATATGTCATAAAAATAACCAGGTTGATAATAAGGAAAACCACCAGATATAATCCTACAATATAAAAAACCACTACGGGGTTGTTTTTATCAGCATTCTCCCAAACGTTTTTAAAAATCATGGATGTGATAAAGGTAACTACAGTAATCATAGAAGCATTAAAAAGCATGCTTGTCTTCCTTCTCTTCATGGTTCCGAACTTCCCATTTAAGGCATATAATATAACATTAAGAACAACAACAAACAGTATAACCATATGGTAATCATATATAAAAAAAACAAAAGCTACTAATGCATCCATAAAGTCTATTGTTCCAACTCCTCCAACGTCTACAAGCATAGCCTCCATGACTATACATGCAAATAATGCTGCAATAACTTGTCCAATATCTTGCAGTTCAAATTGGATATCTATAAAAGATGTGATTATCATTAATATGGAAACCACATATAGGATAGACCTCATTACCACTGGAGCTTTTACTACCTTCATATGTATACCACCTTACTTTTATACTATTTCAAAACACTAAATTATTTACTATATTTTAACATATTGATTTGCCAAAATATATACAAAAAAGAAAAAAAGATGGAAAATCCATCCTTTTTTCTGAAAATTATAACTCAATTTCTAGTCGTATACATCTACCTATTATTCCTATAGACTTAATGTCCCTGGTTTCAGTCTTAAGATCAGTGTAATGGGATAGTATAAGCACCTTAGATGAGTCAAGTCTCTTTATCTGACGGATGCATCTTTTCCCATCTATTTCTATAAGACATATGCTGTTGCTTACCATTTCATTATTCTGAAGAAGCATTACACAGTCATCCTTATGCATCCTGAAGCCTCTCATGGAGTCATCAGGAACCCTTATATACACTATCTTCTCTGGATTATGTCCCTCAATTTTTTTATCCATTACCGGAAGATATCTATATCCATATATCTCCTGCATCCTGGTATCCATAATTGGCACCTTTTTAAGTACCTGTGCAAAAGCATCCTCCCACTGCTTATTAATGCTCTTGCTGGGAGCAGTCTCCTTAATGTTTTCTACAGGTACATCCGTCTGCACAAGCTCATCCTCGTTTAAGTCTGCCCCAAGCAGCTTTTCAGCCCTAGCTATAAGGTCTTCCTTTATTATTTTGCGTCCTGCCTCTACATCGGCTATAAAGCTCTCTGAAACTCCAAGCTTTTTTGCCAGCTCCCTTTGGCTAATCCCCTTCTGGAGCCTTGCATTATGTATTCCGGTTCCAACTCTGCTCATATTACCACCTCGGGTTTTAAGTTATATTTGTTATAATAGTATATCAAATAATGATGATTATGGAAAGCTAAAACAGCCGTAAAAGTGGGTGTCACATTATTACTTAATGCGGCACCCACTATATACTACATCTTATCAGTCTGTTATGGCAAACAGCTTGCCCTTTAAGTTAAGTCCCTCAAATTACATTCTATTTCAGCATATCCTCAACATATTTGAAGGTTTTCTCTCCTATGGCCTCTCCTTCCTCTACTGCGAAATAAAGCCTATCCTCTATTTGCTTTTTAAGCTCCAGATCCTTCATAAGCTTGGTATTTATAAGCACATTAAGCTTTGCTCCCTTTAGGGCTGCAACACAGAAGGCTGCTCCAACTCCCACATCGCTTATGGCTATGCGGCTGCCTATCTGCGCATACCTTTCGTGGAGTCTTAATGCCTTTACTGCACACTCTGCTATCTCAAGTGGAACCTTTGAGGCATCTATAAGGCAATTCTGCATTACCTCATCTCTTTTTTTCGTTTCCTCTTCAGTAGACTTAGGCAGTCCATAGGCCTGGGAAAGCGGATAAAAAACCTCAGCATCCTTCTCTACCAGCTTCTCCAGTTTCTCCTTAAGCTCCTCTGATTTTTCTATCAGCTGCTTTATTTCATCCTCTACAGACGCGTACTTTTTTTTACCAAGAGTCAGGTTTCCCACCATGCTCCCTAGTGCTATTCCAAGTGCTCCTACATAAGCAGAAGCTCCTCCCCCTCCTGGTACAGGGGCCTTGGATGACAGTTTTTCAGAAAAGTCTATTAATGTATTATCTAGCATGTTTATCACTTCCTCTTATATTTTATATGTTATTGTTCATCCTTTCGCAGGAAATTACAGTCTGGTCCAGCAATATAGTGGTTGTTATGGTTCCCACTCCCCCTGCTGCAGGATTCAGTGCCTTAACCTTGCCAAAAACCTTTTCATATTCCACATCACCACATATTTTTCCATTACCATCATCATTTATTCCAACGTCTATTACTACCGTATCCTCTGTAAAATACTCCTCATTGAAGAAATTAGCTTTTCCTATGGCAGCAACCACCACATCAGCACCCCTGGTTATCTCCTTCATGTCTTTTGTTCTGGAATGGCATATAGTCACAGTTGCATTTTCATCTAAAAGGAGCATCGCAAGAGGCTTGCCCACAACCATGCTTCTGCCTGCAACAACCACGTTAGCTCCCTTTAGGGGTATGTTATAATATTTAAGCATTTCAACCACAGCCTTAGGAGTACATGGTGCAAAGCCCTGGCTACCCCCCTCAAATATCCCCTCCAGATTTAATGGAGACATGCAATCTACATCCTTCTTAGGGTTAATAAGCGAAACCAGCCTCTTCTCATCCAGGTGCTTTGGAAGAGGCCTGAACATCATTATTCCGTTTATATCCATATCCTTGTTTGCTTTTTCAATAACAGCTTCAAGCTCATCACCTGTTACATCCATGGATAGCTCTTGAACTGTCGCCTCGATGCCAAGCTGACTGCTTCTTTTTAAAATGCTTCTTTCATAAAATACATCATCTTCTCTGGCACCTACTCTGATTATAAGTAGTCTTGGCGTAACACCTTTTTCTGACAGTGAGCTTACCCTGCTTTTAATACCCTGTCCTAAAAACTCAAAAACGGGTTTACCTGTTAATCTTAATGTATCCACCTAATATCGTCCTCCTATGATAATCCTATTATAGTTCCATCCTCAGCAATATCCATTCCGTTGGCTGCAGGAACCTTTGGAAGTCCCGGCATTGTCATTATCTGCCCCGTCAAGGCAACTATAAACCCTGCACCTGCAGACACCTTTACCTCCCTTACGGTGATTGTAAAGCCTGTTGGTGCCCCCAGCAGCTTTTCGTTATCGGAGAAGGAATACTGTGTCTTCGCCATGC
>JAEZLD010000011.1 GCA_023415335.1 Bacillota bacterium
AGGGGGATATGTAGGGGGATACTCTGAACCCAAAAGCTATGTTGAAGGTGTGGGGCTGACTCTGCCTACAGACAAGGAGATCACTAAAACTGGCTATACCTTCCTGGGCTGGACAGCCACAGACGATGCGTCTGATACTGTCTATATCACCTCCATTCCCGCCACTGCCACCGGTGCAAAAGGCTATTATGCAAGGTGGAAGATAAATAACTATAAGCTTACTATCAAATACAAATACGCAGATGGGACAGAGGCATCCTCTGATCACACAGAGAATAAAGACTACAATGAGAATTATTCCGTGATAAGTCCGACCATCCCAGGTTATACAGCGGACAAAACGGTCGTGTCAGGCACCATGGGAACCGAAGACGTGACGACTACTGTGACCTACACGCCTAACACCTATGTTATAGCCTATAACCTAAGCGGAGGCTCTTGGAACAGTGGGTATTCTGCCCCCTCCTCCTATGAGTTTGGTAAGGGACTGACACTGCCTACAGGCACGCAACTCACTAAAACTGGCTATACCTTCCTGGGCTGGACAGCTACAGACGATGTATCGGATATTGACTACATAACCTCCGTTCCCGCCACTGCCACTGATGCAAAAAGCTATTACGCAAAGTGGAAGGATACAACTCCGCCGACTGGAGACATCAAAATAGGCACCAACTCAATTAAAAAACTTCTGAGCACCCTAACCCTCGGCTGGTTCTTCAAGGATACCACCGAAGTTGAAATCACTGCTCAGGATAACAGCGGAGAAGCAGTGAAGGTTGAGTATATGCTTTCCGATAGGGAGCTGACAGATGTTATATCAACCACAGATTGGAAGGATTACCAAGGTAAAATTTCCCTGGAGCCAAAACAAAAACTAATTGTATATGCAAAGCTGACCGACCCTTCGGGCAACGTAACATTTATTAATTCGGATGGTGTGGTGATTTTCACTGATAGCACACTCATTACAGAATCGGTCAGCTTTATGAAAACCTCAAAGGCCGACGTATCTGCTGTCAAACTAAATGGCAATACGATTAAGGAAATTCGGGTGGAGGGTAACTTGCTCACCAAAGACGAGCATTATACCGTGTCGGATGACAATATTGTAATAAAGTCTAGCTATTTGAATACGCTTGCTGCCGGGACATATACAGTTTCAATCAGCTATTATCCCTTGGGTGAACACGAAACGCCAAGAACGGGCAGCCATATGATACCTGATACAACCTTTAACTTGACAGTATCCAAGGCGAGTCCTTACGTATCTGTGGTAGCCAGCCCAACAAGCCAACAGACGAGGCCAGGGAGCGTTACGCTGTCGGCCAATATTACCCCCGGGGCTACTGGCACGCTGCAATTCAAGGCAAACGGCAGCGATATCGGCACCCCTGTACCCGTTGGTCAAACAGTGAGTTTTGATGCAAAAGGTTCGGAAAATAATTACACTTTTACGGTAGAGTATAGCGGCGATGATAACTATACTGCTGCAATAAGCACCGATCTTTCGTACAGCTTTGTCAAAGGTCAGCAGGACGCTCTGTCCTTTGAGGAGGGAACACCAACTACTAAAAAGTACGGCGACATGGACTTTAAAGTTACTGCCATAGGCGGTAGCGGTTCGGGAAAGGTTACCTACTCAGTTGTTTCCGGGCCCGCTACGGTCAGCAATGACATCATCACCTTGACAGGAGTTGGTACTGTTACCCTTAGGGCAGCTAAGGCAGCAGACGACGACTATAATAGTATCATTAGTACCGATCATACCATCATAGTTAACCCAAAGCCGGTTACTATTACAGGTGTGACCGCCCAAAGCAAGATATATGATGGCACAAGGGTTGCCACACCTTATGGCACGGCAGTCGTAGACGGAAGGGTGAACGGTGATACGGTAAGCGTAACTGTCGGGACTGCGACCTTTGCAGATAAGGCTGTCGGCAATGGCAAAATAGTCACCTTTGCTGGTTACACCTTATCTGGAGCTGATGCAGACAAATATACACTGACCGCCCAGCCGGCCAACGTGACTGCAGCAATTACAGCCAAGATCCTCACCATGAATGTGACAATCAAAAGTAAAGCCTATGACGGGCTGGATACTGCTGAAATTGATAGTGCCATACTAAATGTTAATGATGTCGTATCAGATGATGTAGTCAGCCTTGACACATCATATCCCACAGCCACTTTTGCAACAGTGGCTGCTGAAAGTAATATTGAAGTTAGCTTTGAAGGCAGCTTCATGCTGACTGGTAAGGACGCCGGCAACTACCAATTAGTGCAGCCAAGTGCTGTCACAGGCAATATCGTGAATGAGTATAATGCTATCAAGGGTGTAGACTATGTCGTTAACCAAGATGGATGGAGCAATACAGACTTTGTCATAACTGCTAAAAATGGATTTGAGCTGTCACTAGCCAATACCGCAAGCGGTACATGGAGGGAAACTCTCACCAAAAGCGAGGAAACTCCGGATGGGGATATCACCTTCTATGTGAGAAACAAAAAAACTGGTGCTATTTCACTTGCAAACTCTGAGAGTTATAAAATTGACAAAACTCCACCAACCAGTGACATTGTTATAGGTACAAGCTCCATTAGAAAAGCTCTAAATATTATTACCTTCGGTCTGTTCTTCAAGGACACGCAGAGCATCACAATTACATCCTCTGATGTGGGCTCTGGTGTGGCATCGGTGTATTTTAAGCTGTCCTCCACAGTTCTAGATGAAACAGCGGTAAGGGAAATCTCTGACTGGACGGAATATACCAGTGTTTTAAGGGTTAGCCCCAACAGCCAAATGGTTGTCTATGTAAAAATAATTGATATAACCGGCAATGTTTCCTATGTGGGTTCAAGCGGACTGGTGCTGGATAGCATCTCCCCGGTTATAAGTGGTGCCGAAAATGGAAAAGCCTACTGCGACGATGTTACTGTTACAGTAACGGACGTAAACCTGGACATGGTTACAGTGGACGGTGTAAACACTATACTAGCAGAAGGCAAGCTTACACTTTCCCCAACGGGCAAAATGCAGACAATCGCTGCCACCGATAAGTCTGGAAACAGTACCACAATAATGGTTGCGGTATATGATGGTCATGCATGGGATGAGGGTGCCGTCACTATTGCTCCCACTGCCAGCCAAAAGGGTGTAAAAACCTATACCTGCACCCGCTGCGGGGAAACATTAACAGAAGAAATTCCTATGCTGACCCCTTCTATAACCGAAGGACAGAATAGTAAGTGGAAACCAGACCAAGGGGGTACACTTACCTTTAAATCCAATGCGGCGTTTAAAGATTTTATAAAAGTCTTGATTAATGGCAAAATTCTGGACCCTAAGTTCTATAATTTACAAGAAGGAAGTATCATTGTTATACTAAAACCTGACTACCTTGCATCACTTCCTGTAGGCACGTATACACTGGGTATTCAGTCTGTGGAAGGTACGGCGTCCACTGAGTTTATTATTGAGAAGAAGGCAGCATCACCTATTAAACCTGATGACAGTGGTGACCCAGACACAGGAGATAATGGCAATATACTTTTACTATTAGCATTACTATTTTTTTCTGGAAGTGTAGCTGCTGGAGTTGGCATAAAAAAAAGAAGAGAGACAATTAAATAAGTTTATAGAGAATACAGCAGCCTCCTTGTGGTGAAAACTACAAGGAGGCTGTTGTGCTGGATATATGCAAAAGAGCAAAGGCTGTGGAAAGGCAGGTGTCGGCATTAGGTGAATCAGAAAAGAACAATGCTATATGAAATATCAGTAAAAATATTGTGGACAGGAGGGATGAAATACTGAGGGCTAACGAGCTTGATCTACAGGAGGGAAAAGAAAAGGGGCTGTCTCAGGCTATGCTGGATAGGGTTATGCTTAATGAAAAAAGAATAAGGGATATGGCCTTATGTGATATATGGAAATGGGCAGATAAGAAAGTAAAAAGTAATAGTGAATAGTTTCGTCAAGAATTGATGTATAAAAGCATGCCTCAAAAAATGGGCATGCTTTTTAAATAATTAAAATTCGTCCTGTTTCCTGGATAAGAATAATGCAACTAATTGTGGTTTGTTTATAAAACCACCATAGCAATCAATTATTTCCTTAATACCACTAAAAAGCAATTGTCTAGTTTCTTCATCAAGCTGTCTATGCTTTGAGTGAGTGTTGAGCAAAGAAATGTACTCGTCACTGGAGTATTTGTGGTCCCACATATACTCCTTTATTTCAATAAATTTAAATAAGCCTGCAGAATTAATAGTATTAAAGGTGTTTTCTATGACCTTGCTTGGGGTTGGCTTAATTGAATCATCTAAACCTGGAGCATATTTTGCATATAATTCTCTTATCTTATTGTGCAGGTCATCATAAACCTGAACATGGACCGTCCAGAAAAAAGCCATTGTTCCATTTGGTTTCAATAAATCAAATACTTTTGGATAACCTATCTGTGGATTAATAAAGTGGAAGGCAGTTGCTGAAATTGCAACATCAAACTCTAAATTTTTACTATCCCATTCTTCGAATGAGGCATTATGAACTCTTATGGCTGGTTCATCTTTATACTTTTCAGCAGTAAAATCAGCTAAATTTTTTCCCAGTTCAACGCAGGTTATATTCTTATAACCAAAATCTACAAATCCTTGAGTTGCTTGTCCTGTTCCGCATCCTATCTCCAAAATAGAGCTGTTCTTATGAATGCTTGAAAATTCTATAATATCAGCGAACAATTCTCTTGGATAACCTGGTCTAAATTTATCATATTCATTTGGAACATCATTAAACATATATTTTCTTTCCATAAAACCATCCCCTTAACCCATGTTTACAATATTTAGTAAATTATATACAATATTATACCAAATTACAAATAATTCTGATATTTATATTAAAGATAGTAAAAGTTTACTAATGAAAGCTGGAACATTTTCTAAAACATAATTTTGTAAAAAATTAACATACATGTTATTATTGTATTGGAATAAAATGGGGGGGTGAGTTTATGGACGGAGAGTATAAGAATAATGAACCCGTGGAAGAAATTGAGGAAACAGAGGACTATGTAAATAAGACTGCTAAAAGCCTTTGCTTTATTGGCTATATAGGAATAGCCATAGGGATTATATGCAGTATAATTCTTGTGGCAAACGTTCCACAGGGATGGATAGCAGGTATTATTGTAACAATGAGTTATATTGTGTTTTATGGTTTTTTAAATGGAGTGGCTGAAGTAATTGGGCTGCTGGAGAATATACTTAGAAAGCTGCCGTAGGGTGTTGAACCCATCTGGCAAAATGAAACCATACCGGAGTTACACTGGAATAAATATTGGAGGGGTTTAAAATGAAAGATTTTCTTATTCTGTTATTAAATATACTTATATGGTTAATTATTATTGGAGCGATAACGGTCCTACATGAATTAGGACATGCAGTACCCGCTTTAATATTTACCTCGGGAAATGTTACTATCAAACTGGGATATCGTGAACGTAGATTGATCAGATCCTTTAGTATTAAAAGATTAAAGATTGAGATATATCCGTGTCATCTCTTTTGGGGCTGTGTTTATTGGAACAGGCCACGGATAGATAGTTCAATTAATAGAATAATAATATTTTTCGGTGGCCCATTTATTTCTATTGTCTGTGCTGTACTTAGCCTGATGATTTGGAATTATGGAAATTCAAATTTAATGCGTCTAATTGGTATGTTTTTCATATGGCAAAGTGTATGTACCTTGTTACCTATTACTTATCCAAAAATTCTTTATTGGATATGCCGATAAGAAAAGCGATGGTCGAAATATTCTTGACATATTATTAAAAGAGGTAAGGCAGAGGGAAAGTATGTGATTATATTCCATAATAGAGTGCTTTAATGGTTAAAAAGGGAAGGTATAGGAAAACATCCTGAATGGATGTTTTCCCCCTACAGCTTCATTTCTCAAAC
>JAEZLD010000012.1 GCA_023415335.1 Bacillota bacterium
CTGGTGCCCAGTATACCACCAATAATGGCTAAGGTAAAATAAGCAAGTATTAACGAAACAGCTGCTATAACTATGGTCATTGGACTTATATTCATAGATGAACCTGTCAGTCCTGCACCCTCAATAAGCTTTTTTATCTGATCAGTTCCCGTAAGCATTCCTCCTGCAAAATAGGATACTCCAAAGGCAGCTGCCACCACTAGCGTGGTTGTAACAGTGTAAATCATAACCGCCAGAATCTTACCTAGTATAAGTGCAAGTGGCTTAATGCTTACCATAAGAAGCTCCACCAGCTTTGAGGACTTCTCCTCTATTACAGCCTGGATTATATATACGGTTGAAAACAAGCAAAGCATGAGCACGGCCGCAGCATAGACATACTGCACAACAAACATGGTACCCACGCCTGGCCCCTCATCCTTCTGAGTATATTTATCCATGGACATGGACTCTATATTATATGGTGACATAACTATGGAAAGCTGCTTATCTGTTGCCCCTAATGCCTTATAACGGGCCTTGTTGAAATTATCAGCAAGCAGTGTCTTTAAATCAGAAAGCTCTGTTTCTGATACCTTGGTTTCCTCAGCTGTGCTGATTTTTATGGCATATTCTCCCTTGCTCTCATCTATAGCTATGGAAACGAGCACCTCTTTTTCCAAAAGCTTTGTCCCCGCGTCCTTCTCATCAAAGGTGGCTTTTAAAAACTGTGTTTTGCTCCAAAGCTTATCTGCATTAAGTGAAGAAGCGTCTATTACATAGTCGGTGCCGTTATCCATATATACCCTTGTTATTGCCGAAAACCTATCAGTACTCACCTTGCCGCCCATAATAATGGATATAACCGGCACACTTATTAATGCTAAAACTATAAATATGGACATCATTATCCTGTTTACCTTGTTTTTAGCGTACTGCTGCAGGGTAAACCTTATAACGCTTTTAGTCCCCCTTAGCTCATCCTTACTTAGCTTCATGAGCTTCTTCACCTACCTTCTGCACAAAAATCTCATGAAGAGACGGCTCCCTAAGGCTGAAGGTAATTATAGCCACATGGTTTTCTATAAGAAGCTTCAGAAGCTGATTTGCCTGCTCTTCGCCTGACACCTTAAGATTATATTCATATTCCTTCTCATAGGTAATTGTTATACCTGACTGATCTATAAACCGGGATATATCCTGCTCCACCTTAAGATTAAGGTTCACCCTGCCATAGCTTTTCTTTATATCATTTAAATTTCCCTGGAGAACCACCTTGGAGCGGTCCAGTATTATAATATCCGTACAAAATTCCTCAACGGTTTCCATCTGGTGGCTGGACATAATTAGGTATTTTCCATTTTCAATCTCCTCACGGATTATGGATTTAAACAAATCCGTGTTTACAGGGTCAAGTCCTGAAAGAGGCTCGTCTAGTATTAACAGCTCAGGGTCAGATATAAGGGCTGTCATAAGCTGTATCTTCTGCTGGTTTCCCTTTGACAGCTGGTCGGCCTTCTTAGGCTTTTCCTTCTTTTTTCTAGCTTTGATTCCCTTTCCTCCAGATTCATCTGAGGATACCTGATTAGGATAAAGGTATTCTGAAAGCTCCAGCCTGTCTGCCCAGTAGCGTATGCGTTTTTTTGCCTCGCCCTTTGGAACTCCCCTTAAGGAAGCAAAGTACATAAGCTGGTCCATAAGCTCGTACTTAGGATACAGTCCCCTTTCCTCTGCCAGATACCCTACATTGCAGGTTGATGTATCCAGCGGCTTACCGTTCCACAGTACCTCTCCGCTGTTCTTTGAAAGCATCCCTAAAATCATTCTTATTGAGGTGGTTTTTCCTGCACCATTGGTTCCTAAAAGTGCATAAACTCCTGGCTTATCCATCTGGAAGTTCAAATCCTCCAGAACAGTTTTCTCACCATATTTTTTACTTAAATTCTTCACAACCAAACTCATTTCTTAAAATCCTTTCTATATTTATTTTTTATTCCTCCCAAAACAGCTGATCTAAGGTCTTACCAAGCACATGGCATATGGCAAGACAAAGCTTTATGGATGGATTATAGTCTCCTTTTTCAATAGCATTTATGGTCTGCCTTGATACCTTTACTGCATCAGCTAGCTGCTGCTGGGATAAATCCATTGCCGCTCTGGCAGATTTAAGCCTCAGATTCTTCATATTTCATCGTCTCTTTTCTCGATTTGCCTGTCATGAAGCATTTTTGCTGCTATTGCTATTGCAAGTATTATGAACACTATCCCGGCTGAAAGGTTTACAGCTTTTTCATTAAGTATTCCATCAGTTAAAAAGCTTTCATTCCTTACGAAGAAAAATGTGCTTATCCCTATATTCACAAAGCCTATAATTGAAAACAATGCCAGATATGTAGCAGGCTTATCACTCATCGAGAGGTAAGCATCATCTTTTATACATATGACCACAAATACAGTGACTGATAGGAATACCCCAATCAAGGCTTCTGTCATAGCTTCAGCCCATATGATGCCGAGGCCCTTTGAAATGACGCCGTTAGCAACCATGTAAATAATCAATGTAAAGAATGCCGCTTTATATGCTTTTCCCCTTAATGCTTCCTGCCTTTCGTCATAATCATTCTTTTTCCTGCCGTATTTTTTCTTATAGATTATTGCGATTATACTGGCAACTACCGCAACAGTGGCTATACCGGCAATAAAACCTAATGAATACGCCAGATTCATATGTATCATCTCCTATTTTATTCTGCATTTTCCATTATATACCTTGTATGTCATTATGTCAATTTTATTTTACATTATGCCATAAAAAATTTCCGGCATCCTGCATAAATGCTGCAGGATGCCGGCTTTGGACTTTTTATTAGAATATTCCTAAAAACTTCATTACCATGGATACTATTATAGTACAGATTGCCATTGAGGTTACGTTGGCATTAGTTCCATGAACGCCCTCAGGAAGCCTTGCTGAGAAGAAATCTGCAAATGGTGCTCCAAGTATTCCACCTAATGCTCCGGCAAACAGTGCAACAGGTATTGTTCCTCCGAACATAAGCACGCATGCTGGTCCAACACTTACAACCGGTACATAGGTTGCATACCATCCGCCATTATCAAACTTGTTTGCATAAAGCAGCACTCCAACTGCTGCACCTACAAACTGTGAAAGTAACACTGCAGGAAGAGTTCCTCCGCCATATACAGGAAGTCCCTTGCTTATTACCCAGTCTATAACAACACCTATAAGAAGCACTACTGCTGCAACTTCATTTCCATAGAACTGAGCCTCTGTGAAATCAGCCAGGCATCTTCTTACAAACCACTTTGCAGAATAAACATCGTCTTCAGGGGCCGCTGTTTTCCTATAGGACTTAACGGGCTTCTTCTCAACCCATGGGAGAACCTTGCATATGAAGCATACTACTACTCCAACAACTGCCATTGTGGAAACATTGGCTACTACTCCTGGAACTCCCAGAGGCCCTACTATATATGTGCTGATCCATGTTGCTACCGGGGCACTGAGGAGGCCTGCTACTATGGAGCTGGTAAGCAGTGCTGCTACACTAGGTCCATACAAAAGCATTACTGAAGGAGGTGCTCCAACTACAGTTATAAAGGTTGCAACCCATGTTGACTGTGTCATGTCAAACAGGTTTATATAACGAAATACGAATATAGCAAGTCCAAGTGAAAGAACCTGTGAAGCCAGTACCCAGGGGAACAGGCTGGAGCTTCCGTAGCATACATCAAAGCCTGCCAGCTTTGAATTCTTCTTTGCCAGAATCCATGCTATGAAGCCTCCAAGTATTACGCCTATGCCTGCGAAGATGCCGGCATAAAACTGTGGCTCAGTAAAGTTCATAAAGAACCACTGTATCTGCTTTCCTACGTTTCCTGTTATGCCATCTACAACTGTGTTATAGGTTAATGATGCAGAAGCTCCTCCAATAGCGTTCAAACCAAAGTAAAATGCAAAGCCAATGGCAATTACAATTACAAATCCCAGCAGGGAGCCTGTCTTTTTTTTAGTAGTTTCCATTATAATTCCTCCATGCAATATTTTTCAATATATCTTATATATATTTTCGTTATCAATTGCAGCGAAGCAATGTCTATACACTCATTAATGCTGTGGGCCTTCTTGTCGTCTCCAGGGCCCAGTATTATGAATGGCACCTGAAGATGTGGCGCTATCTGTGACATATCAGTATAGAAATATGTCCCCTTAGAGGGTGCCTCTGCCCCAACCTCTTCAAAAACCCTTCTCATATTCTGAAGAATTGAAGCATCTGACTTAACCTCAACAGATGGTCTGTCATTTAATACCTTAAGCTCCAGTTGCAGCTTTGGATATTTTCTGCAAAGCTGGTCCTTAACATCATAGGCGATTTTAAGTATGTCCTCATTGGACTGTCCTGGTATAGCCCTTATGTCCATCTCCATCTCTGCAGATGCAGGGATTATATTGGTCATTATGCCTCCACTCAGCTTTGTTACAGCAGCGGAGGTAGTCCCAAGCAAGGGGTGCTCTGTCTGGGTGTCCAGCTTGTCTGCAAAGATATTGTAGAACTCAATAAGAGCCTGTATTGCATTAAGACCTATCTTAGGACGGGATGCATGGGCTTGTACACCCTTTGCCTCTAAGTGGAGCCATAGTGCCCCCTTTTCACAGGTGCTTATGGTATCCTCAGAAGGCTCTGCAATAATAATCTGTGAAACCCCGTTTATCAGTCCTTTTTCCATTATGGATTTTACACCCATACCGTCCTTTTCTTCATCAGCAGTATAGCAAAAATACATATCACAGTCAGGCTTCCTTCCTGATTCTATAAGGGAAAGTGCTGCACAGGTCATGGCAGCTGCTCCTCCCTTCATATCCGCTGTCCCTCTTCCGTAAACCACACCTTTATCCTCATGCGCTTCATGTGGGGGGTAGGTCCAGAGGGAAAGGTCTCCGCAGGCAACCGTATCTACATGGCCTACGAAAGCAAGTCCCCCCTCCTTCCGTTTACCCTGTATTCTTACTACAAGGGAGCTTCTCTCAGGACTGTGTTGTATTTTTACCATATCAGTACCCTCAGGATAACAGCTCATAATGTAATTTATAATTGTATCCTCTCTGCCCTCCGGCTGGCACGTATTTATGGAAACAAGCTTTTTTAAAAGCTTTCCACTTTCAGCAACATATTTATCGTAAATAGTCTTGTCCAAGCTCCATCATCCCTTTATTTTTGATATGAAAACATTGCCAAATCGCCAACGCCTGTACGCTTGAGCATTCCATATTTGCTTACCCAGCCGCCTGCACCTTGGTTTTCTCTTATAGCCCTGTTCTCGAAGGATACAATCTTGCCGTTAACTATTGTATAGGTTGCAAGCTTATCATCCCTATCTATAACTGTTATGTTTGCTAATGCTCCAACTCCAAGGTGTCCCATCTTCTCTGTCCAGAATGGGTTGAAGGTACGCTTTGCAATAAGCTCTGCAGGATTAGCTGTCATGGTTGCTACAGCATCGCTTAAGCTTAGAACTCCCATTTCTGCAAGCTCGATAATTGCTGGGATATTGTCTCTTGTATCTCCAAAGCCTTTCATTGTAGCGTCGTTCTGTCCATCTGATATCATTATCTTTACTTTCTTGCTTTCAAGTGCATCATAAGCAAGCTTCTGTGATTCCTTTGGAAGCTGCAAACCTTCACGGCTTCCTCTTCCGGCTCTCAGCATGGTGCTTACAAACTCAGCGGATATGTTTTCATCCACAAGATCAATAACTGCCTGCATGCCTTCAGCTGCTCCCATATGGGTTCCACAGCCAGCTGCTGTTGCATGAGCCAGATGCAGTGGTCTCCCCTTTGACAGCTCAGCCAGGCGGCGGGCATGATTTGGGTCCTGAGTATGGCTCATATATACAAGTCCAACCTTTGAGGTTATCTCAAATATCTTCTCTATATTTTCATCTGACATTATGAAATGGCCCATATGGTCCTTTATACCTATAGTGAAGGGTGCTGTGGAATTGGTTATGGCATTTCTTGTCATCTTGGTTCCAGCAGTTTCTGCGTCCAGCTCGCCCTTGAACATCCTTATCAGCTCTTCTACTGTAAGCTGTGAGCTGAGCACATTTCCTGCTCCCAGATAAACTCCCAGGTTTATTGGAACACCATGGTCAACCTCTGCTCCTAACAGGGAAGGTGCCATAAATGTGTTTCCCGCTCCTGGTGATAAGCCTAAGGTTACTCCATCCTCTGCCGCACAGTAGATTGGGTTAGTGGTTACTTCAAACAAGTCTCCTAAATGAAGATGCATATCAATAAGTCCTGGAACTACAAGCAGTCCCTCACAGTTTACAACAACGTCGCCACTTTCAGGCTTAACATCATCAGCTACCTCAACAATAGTGTCATTAAGAACTACTATGTCCTTTACCTCATTAACACCATTTTTAGGATCTACAACTGTTCCAGCCTTCAATATAAGTCTTCCGCTTAAATCAAGGCTGCCGATTGGATCGTTTACTTTTCCATTCTGTACAACAGGTAAAACTCCGGTAAGGAAATTCACGTTGTTTGGATACATGATCTTCACTCCTCAAAAATTTGTCGGTTCTTGCCGCATTTAAATATTAACACATCTTAACAATATAAATATATATACCCCAAAGACAATAAATTTCAGAAATTATTGTCTTTGGGGTACAAAATATGGTCTTAATAGACAATTATACTTTGTTTTTCGTGTTTATCTGATACAATTTCAAAGCTATTTCCATGCATAGCTGCTGCTCATGGTCATGAAGGTTAACTCCTGTCAGTTCACAGATTTTTGAAAATCTGTACTTTGCAGAATTGTAATGTATGAAAAGCTTACTAGATGCAGCCTTGAGATTCCATGCACAGTCGATTATTGTTTTCATGGTTGTAAGAAGGCTAGCATGATATTTCATATCATAATCCAATATTGGTCTCACATATATCCTTTGAAATTCGTCTGTCTGGCTGTTTCCGTCAATGGAGGATAAAAGTCTGTATATTCCAAGCCGTTCATAGAAAAGCACACTGTCCATCATGTTCAGCTGATAGGCAAGATTTATTGTAGTAAGGGCTTCGTTGTAACTTTTACTTATATCCCTTATGCTTTCATAATAGGAGCCTACTCCTATTGTTATTGTTATTGTGTACTGTGTCTTCATGGCTATTTTCCGCCTTATATTTTGAAACACCTTCTCAATTTTTTTATTAGAACGTGAAGTATCCCTATCCTTTGTTGAAATCAGATATACTACATGGTCACTTTGCCTGTAGTACTTTGCATCAGGAAATACCTCCTCCATACAGAGTTGGGATATTTCAAATATTCCCTGTACAGACTCTGAAACCTCCTCGCTTGCTTTATTATCCATGTGCCTTAAATATGCCTGCTTTAGGTTATTCACATCTATTATGGCAACCATTCCTCCATGGTTGAATTCCCACCCATACAGCTTCGCACGGTTGTGTATTTCATCTAAGGACTTCATGTTGTTATAAATAAGGTCTCCTAAGAATTCATCCCTGTACTTTTCCTCAATCTGCAGATTGGATATCTTAGTTTGGATATATAGTGTAAGTACGATGCCTGCATACTCTATGGCCTTCTGGGAATTGGTTTCTCCAGTACTGGGGTCGCAATTTTTGCGGGTTACTATATAGCCATAGGGAGTCTTTTTATTTGCAACCCTATAGATATTGTAATTTCCCAGCTTTTCTAAATCCACCCTGTGAATATTCACCTTTTTTACCGTCTCATAAAGCATGCTGTTATCATCAGAACAGTATATTTTCTTGAAATATGTATCTATGAAGGCTACAGGCCCTTCCAGTATCCTGCTTAATACCTGAATTATTTCTCCG
>JAEZLD010000099.1 GCA_023415335.1 Bacillota bacterium
CTTATGCATCACTTGAAATTATATTCTGTAAGGATGCTCTCCCTGTTCTTAGCCTTATCGTTATAATATTCATAGAAGGAAAGTCCAAGGAAGCTTCCTGCCACGTTATAAACGTTTGTATATCCTAAATTCTGCAGGGCCCTTGCTGCATTATAGCTTCTCTGGCCAGTTCTGCAGTGAAGGTATACAGGCTTATCCTTTGGTATTTCCTCTATCCTTTGCCTGAGCTGGCTGAGAGGTATATTCACCGCTCCTTTTATATGGCCTCGGCTGTACTCTCCAGGCTCCCTTACATCCACAATAATGGCCCCTTCCTTTACAAGGTCCCTTACCTTATCTACATTAACCTGCTTAAAGTCTCCCTTTAAAAGGTTGGATGCTACATATCCCGCGTAATTAACCACATCCTTGGCGGTGGAATAAGGAGGCGCATAGCTGAGTTCCAAGTCCTTTAAATCCTCTACTGTCCCTCCCAGCTTTATGACCGTTGCAATTACGTCTATCCTCTTGGTTACATCACCCTTTCCTATGGCCTGGGCTCCAAGCACCCTGCCTGATGGCACCTCAAATATAAGTTTAAAGTGCATGGGGGATGCCTGTGGCATTATTCCCACCCTGTCTGACGGAATAATTCTTACTATCTGGTAGTCTATATCCATATTATTTGCTTTTATCATAGACTCGTTAAGTCCTGTTGAGGCACCATTATAGTCAAACACCTTAACTGCTGAGGAACCTATATATCCTATGTGGGAGGACTCTCTGCTATTAATATGATCTGCAGCTATCCTTGCCTGCTTAAGTGCAGGCCCTGCCAAAGATATTCTTCCATTAGAACCCGTAAGTTTGTTGTATACCTCTATGGCATCGCCTACAGCATATATACTATCATCACTGGTCATATAGTTATCGTCCACGCTGATTGCCCCGGTCTTTCCAATATCAAGGCCAGCCTCCCTTGCCAGCTTTGTCTCAGGAGCAACACCAACAGCCATTATCACCACATCAGCATGAAGCTGCTTTCCTGATGCTAAGACTACAAGGTTTTCATCAAAGCTCTCAACTGTGTCCCCTACAATGAGGTTGACCCCATTATCAATCAGTTCCTTATGGAAAATCTGCACCATGTCATAGTCAAAGGGCCTTAATATCTGGTTTGTGCCCTCTACAACGGAAACGCTGTGACCCCCACCTCTCAGATTCTCCGCTGCCTCTATACCTATATAGCCTCCACCTACGACGACTATATCCTTCACAAAGGGCTGCCTTATAAACTGATTAAGCCTATCGATATCCACCACATTCCTTATAGCAAATACATTAACCTTCTCTATTCCCTGAATGCTTGGGACTATTGGAGAGGCTCCTGGTGATAGGATGAGTTTGTCATAATTTTCTGTATAAACCTCCCCTGTTATGGTGTTTCTAATAGTAAGATACTTTCCCTCCCTGTTTATAGAGAGAACCTCATTGTTCACCCTGGCCTCAATATTATACTGCTTCAGGAAGGTTTCAGGGTCCATCAGCACTAAATCCTCCGCCTCCGGTATTATACCGCTTAGGTGATATGGAAGGCAGCAGTTGGAAAAGGAAACATGAGGTCCCCTCTCCAGCATAATTATCCTATCCTCCTCACTGTTCCTTCTCAGCCTTGCTGCTGCTGATGCTCCACCTGCTACTCCTCCTACGATTAATATCCTTCGTCCCATAAACTTATCCTCCCTCTCTTTTAATACTTTCCCTTAGCTTCTTTTTGTTCCTGCATAGGAGCCTATTCCACCTGCTACGTTTACAACATCAAAACCCTGCTTGCTTAACAGGCTGCATGTCCTCTGGCTCCGTCCTCCTGACTGGCACATAATATAGTTACTGTTGTTCTTATCAAGATACCTTTCCGGATGCTCCAGCAGCGTTCCCATTGGTATATTTTTTGCTCCCTTCAGGCTTCCTCCCTTGAACTCATAAGGCTCCCTGATGTCAATAAGGTTCACCTTTCCAATAAGACTATCCATATCATTAACATTTACTGATTTTATATTATCATTTTTAAATAAACTAAACATATATTCTCCTCCAAAAAGTTTACTTCTTCAACCGGCTATTAAAAGCCTTTTTTAGTTCTTAATTATATTATAACCTTATAATTTATTTTATCTGTAACCTAGTCACATAAGTAAATTTTTATAATACAAAATAGGAGTATGCTTTTTAAAGCATACTCCCATAAGCATTCAATATTTAACAAGCTTATTATTCCCTAAGGAGAAGAACAGTAAGGTCATTCACATTGGTTCCCGTAGGTCCTGTCACAATAAGTCCTCCGCTTTCCTTTAGTGCATTATATGCATCATTGTTTTCCAGCATTTCATAAACATCAATACCTTTATTCCTGAGCACACTCACTGTGCTTCCGTCTACATATCCCCCAGCCGCATCAGTG
Organism: Bacillota bacterium; assembly: GCA_023415335.1. Lineage (GTDB taxonomy): Bacteria > Bacillota > Clostridia > Clostridiales > Caloramatoraceae > JAEZLD01. Next base: position 2,441 of record JAEZLD010000099.1, read on the forward strand.
GGGCCGTCGGTACCATCAGAGCCTATTGAAAAAAGCGCCGCATTATTAAGCCCTGAAAGCTTTATGGCAGCTGATAAGGCAAGCTCCTGGTTTCTTCCTCCCTTTCCACTACCCTTTAAATGCACTACGGTTTCCCCTCCTGCAATAAAGGCAATGGCTTTCCCCGCAGAATTATGATGCTCTGCAATGGAGCCTAAAAAGCTTCCTGCCTCTCTGGCTTCGCAGCTGAGGCTTGTGGTAAGCACTATAGGCTCATAGCCTAAGGCCCTGCAGGTGCTTTCAGCTGACCTGCAAAGCTGTGTTACGCTTCCTGTAACCTTGGTCTTAACATTCCTCAGGTTGTGTGGTGTATCAACCTTTAATAGCTGCTCTGCTTCTTTAGAAATAGCTATTCCATACTTTTTAATTATACCCTCTGCCTCACAGCTGGTAGAGCTGTCTGGATATGCAGGCCCTGAGGCAATCATATCCAGTGGGTCCCCTATTATATCTGAAAGCACCACAGAAAAAACCTGGGCAGGCTCGCAAAGCTTAGCAAACTTGCCTCCCTTTACAGCCGACAGGCGCTTTCTTATAGTGTTAATCTCCACAATGCTGGCTCCGCTGGATAGAAGCTGCTTTGTGATGTTTTCCAGCTCCTCATAGGACACAAGAGGCTTTTCAAAAAGTGCAGAGCCGCCTCCTGATATAAGGAATAAAACCTTATCCTTATCTGAAAGCCCTGATACAAGCCTTATTGCTTCCTCTGTAGCATCAAAGGAGTTTTTATCAGGCACCGGATGTCCTGCCTCATATATTTTCACATGGGGCAGGCTTCCCTTTGAATGTCCATACTTTGTAATTACAATACCCTCCTGCACCATGCTGCCCAAAACATCACAGGCTGCCTTTGCCATGGTCCATGCCGCCTTACCTATGGAAACCAGCAGGAGCCTTCCCCCAGAGAGGTCCTCACCCTTTAGCGCATTAATAACCGCTGTATCAGGCAAAGATGCGGAAATAGCGTCCTTTATTATTCTTTCGGAGTCTGTTCTTAAATTCAACAGGCTCACTCCTTTCTATAAAAAATAGGGAGGCCATGATTGCTTAACATTGCCCATCACGACTTCCCTAATAAAGAAGTAAACTAACTATACGTTAATGATGGATGCCATATCTACAATCAATGTTCTTATTGTTATCTACAAGTATTGTAATTTTTTTAATTTATACTTTCAATATTCTCAATAACAAATAAATCAACGATTTTATGTTATACATACCATTAACCTTTAATATTTTGCAACATTATCTTACATGTTTTCTACTATCTCCCGATAAAAATATATGGCTATATAAAACAATGAGGAATGCCTGATTGACCTTGGGTCATAGCCTGTACGCTCATATATCTGGTGTAGCTTGTATTGAAGGGTGTTCTTATGTATATAAAGACGGTCTGATGTCTTACAAAGAGAGCCTTCTGAGTCGTAATAAACCTCAAGCAATATCATGGTGCTCCTTATCTCCTCGTCTGTGTATCCCTTAAAAATACGACGGATAAACTCCATCTTTGTAAGCTCGGTTATTTCATCTGTGAAAATCTCCATGTTAAGGTCATTGTAAAAGCGTATATCCCTTCTGTGAGTTCTCATGCAGGCCTTGTTAGCCTTATGTGCGTGGCTTAGAGCGGTCTGCATGTAAATAAAGCTGTCCACTCTGCTGTCAATACCAATAGCCATTCTTATTGAGAATTGCTCCTCCACCTGGCGCTTCAGCTCCTTTGCCAAAAGCGTAAGTCCCCAATCATCCAGAGTGGTTACAACACATACCAGCGTTGAGGCAGCCTTATAATACATATTAAGCTTGTCCATATTAATAATGCTCTTCTTAACGAAGTCTTCCACCTGCTCGATTGTCTGCATTGTTTGCATATCCTCGCTGGCCTCTGGTTGATAAAAGCTGCAAACAAGTATTCTTCTTGGTATAG
>JAEZLD010000139.1 GCA_023415335.1 Bacillota bacterium
CTCAGGCAGCCTTTTTATGAAATCGTCTGCATTGGCCAGCTTAGCTGCCTTATAAACCTCCTCATCTGTGGCGTCCAGCCTTCCATAGCGGATATTTTCTTTAATTGTTCCTGTGAACAGGTGGGTATCCTGAAGCACTATACCCAGGGATTTCCTAAGATCATCCTTTTTTATCTTGTTTATGTTTATGCCATCATAGCGTATTTTTCCGTCTGCTATGTCGTAAAACCTGTTTATAAGGTTGGTTATAGTGGTCTTGCCAGCTCCCGTGGCTCCTACGAAGGCCACCTTCTGCCCAGGCTCTGCATATAGGGTTACGTCATGAAGTACAATCTTGCTCTCATCATATCCAAAGTCCACATCAAAGAACCTTACATCACCCCCAAGCCTTGTATAGGTAGTGGTACCGTCCTCATGGGGATGCTTCCAGGCCCAAAGCTCTGTTCTTTCCCTGCACTCTGTAAGCTCCCCAGCTTCATACCTTGCATTGACTAAAGTAACATAGCCATGATCCTCCTCAGGGGACTCATCCATAAGCTGAAATATCCTCTCTGCCCCGGCAAGTGCCATTATAACAGAGTTAAGCTGCTGGGATATCTGGCTTATGGGCTGGGTGAAGCTTTTGGAAAGCTGGAGGAAGGCCACTATCCCTCCTAGCGTAAGCCCTCCCACACCATATAGAGCCAGTAATCCTCCCACTATGCCAACAAGGGCATACTGGAGATTGCCCAGGTTGCCCATTACTGGCATAAGTATGTTTGCAAACCTGTTAGCCTGATAGGCTTCGTTATATAAATCACTGTTAATTTTATCAAAGTCCTTCTTTACCTGCTGCTCATGGCTGAATACCTTAACCACCTTCTGGCCATGTATCATCTCCTGTATGTATCCATTCACCTTGCCAAGGGCCCTCTGCTGCTTTATAAAGAAGGCTGCACTTTTACCTGCTATGGCCTTGGTAACCGCCAGTATACCTACAATGACTATTATTACAAAAGCCGTCAGATATACACTTGTAAAAAGCATGGCAATGAAAACAGATACTATCGTTATGGCAGAGGAGAACATCTGGGGTATGCTTTGGGTAAGCATCTGCCTTAAGGTATCCGTATCATTGGTATAATGGCTCATAAGGTCTCCATGGGTATGGGTATCAAAATACCTTATGGGAAGGGACTGCATACGGGCAAACATATCCTCACGTATTTTCATAAGCACTCCCTGTCCTATGACAACCATAAGCCTGTTATATATATAGGTGGCTATTATACCAACTGAATATATTAAAACCATATAGCCTATGGCTATTGCAAGCCCTGTAAAATCAGGAGCAGGGGACATCATAAGAGGGGTTATATACCTGTCTACAAGTATTTTTAAAAACAGGGATCCTGCCACACCTGCCAGAGCACTTATAAGTATGCAGATTAAAACAAGAACAAATCTGACACGGTACTCCTCCGTTATATACCTGACCAGCCTGACCAGGGTACCCTTTTTAACCTTTGGTCTTGAGGGCTTATTCATCCTCATCCCCTCCCTTCCTCTGTGCTTCATACTGCTGCCTGTATACTATGTTGTTTTTCAGCAGCTCCTCATGGGTTCCCATATCAGTTATAGTACCGCCTTCCATTATCACTATCTTGTCTGCATCCTCCACAGAGGATATCCTCTGGGCTATTATTAATTTCGTTGTATCCGGTATCTCCTCCCGGAAGGTCTTCCTGATAAGTGCATCAGTTTTTGTATCCACGGCGCTGGTGGAATCATCCAGTATTATTATCTTAGGCTTTTTGAGCAGAGCCCTTGCAATAGTAAGCCTCTGCTTCTGTCCCCCTGACAGGTTGGTCCCCCCTTCCTCCAGATAGGTGTCATACCCTTCAGGAAAAGAACTTACAAACTCATGAGCCTGGGCCTGTATGCATGCCTGCACAAGCTCCTCATCTGAGGCGTTCTCCTTGCCCCACCTAAGGTTTTCCTTTATGGTACCTGAAAAAAGTAGATTTTTCTGAAGTACCATAGCAACCTGGTTCCTTAAGGTCTCCAGATCGTATTCACGTACGTTCCTTCCTCCTACAAGCACCTCTCCCTCAGTGGCATCATAAAGCCTTGGAATAAGCTGTACCAGGGTGGTTTTTGAGGCTCCTGTTCCTCCTAGTATTCCTACTGTCTCCCCTGATTTTATGCTCAGATTTATATTTTTAAGAGCCTCCTTATTCTTGTCATCCACATAGCTGAAGCTTACATTTTTAAACTCAATGGACCCATCCTCCACCTTAACCACAGGTCTCATGGGGCTGCGAAGACTGCTCTCCTCCTCCAAAAGCTCCACAATTCTCTCTGCAGAGGCTCTTGATATTATTATCATGACAAGAACCATAGAAAGCATCATAAGGCTCATGAGTATCTGCATGGCATAAGATATAAGGCTGGTGAACTCCCCGGTAGTTACAGGACTAGGTCCTCCTGCAGTGTTTACAATAAGCCTTGCTCCAAACCAGGAAAGCAGCAGCATGCAGGAATAAATGGCAAACTGCATAAGGGGAGAGGTAAAGGCCACAATCCTTTCAGCCTTCACAAAATCCTTATATATGCTTTCAGATACCCCGTTGAACTTATCCTTCTCGAAGTCCTCCCTGACGTAGGCTTTTACCACCCTTATTCCTTGAAGATTCTCCTGTACCACGCTGTTCAGCTTGTCATAGATATCAAATACCCTTTCAAATATCGGGTGGGCGTTGTGCGTTATTAGGTACAAGCCTATTGCAAGGACGGGTACAATGGCCAGGAATATCATAGAAAGCCGGCTGTTGACCCTGAAGGCCATAATTAAGGAAAAAATGAGCATGACCGGTCCTCTGACTGCCACCCTTATTATCATCTGGAAGGAATTCTGTACGTTGGTAACATCAGTAGTCAGCCTGGTTATGATGCTGGCAGTTGAAAATTTATCTATGTTCGAAAAGGAGAAATCCTGTACATTGTAGTACATGTCATGGCGGAGATTTTTAGCATAGCCTGCAGAGGCCTTGGCTGCATAATCTCCCCCTACCACCCCAAAAACCAGCGCTATAAGGCAGACTAAAACTAATACAATGCCTATTTTAATAACATAGCCTCTGTTACCTGCATCTATTCCCTTATCTATGAGACTGGCCATAAGCAAAGGTATTATGACCTCCATTGCCACCTCAAGCACTACAAAGGCAGGAGAAAGGAGTGCTGGCTTTATGTACTCCCTGGTGCTTGCTGCTAATTTTTTTATCATAAGACATATGCCTCCCTGTTCACTCAATGGTATATAGCTTATTTTTCAATAAAAGCAGCTTTTATATTCTAAATAATTACATGTTTACCCAACTACTTCATTGTAAAATCTGTATAACTGCCAATGGTAATGCTAATAATATATTGGATAACGTTATATAAAGGGAGGGTTACCTATTGGCAGTGGACTTTTTAAAAAGCGAAACCAAGCTTAATCTAATGAGAGCCTTTGCAGGCGAAAGCCAGGCAAGGAACCGCTACACCTTTGCAGCATCCCAGGCCAAAAAACAGAACCTCCATGTGGTGGAGGCTGTATTCAGCTTCACAGCAGGACAGGAAAAGGAGCATGCTGAGGTGTTCTATAAACTGCTTAAAGAGGCTGCAGGGGAAAACATTAAAATAGATGGAGGCTACCCTGTAGATATTACCGAATCCATTGTGCAGCTTCTCCGCTATGCCCAGCATAATGAATACGAGGAGCATGACCCCGTATACAAAAGCTTTGGAGACAAGGCCCAGGAGGAAGGCTTCCCAAGGGTTGCCTCCATCTTCCACAACATAGCAGAAATAGAAAAGACCCATGGGGACAGGTTTGGACAGTTTGCAGATTTACTGGAGCAGAACAAGCTTTTTGTATCAGACGTGAACTGTGCCTGGATGTGCTTAAACTGCGGTTACATATATACAGGCACCGAGCCTCCTGAAAAGTGCCCTGTGTGTGGCCATGAAAAGGGCTTCTTCATAAGATTGGAGCTGGCGCCATATACAAAAAAGACAAGTTAAAACCACATGGGCTGGTAAAGAGAAGGAGTTATCGCATTAATGAAAAATCATTATGCGATAACTCCTTTTACATGTGAACTATTATTTTCTTATACTTTATTCAATTATTATAGCCTGTGAGTACAGCTGCTTCCAGTTGCTCAAGAACTTGTCCTTAGGCTGCCTTGCATTCTTACCTGCAGAAGGATCATTAAGATACACATAGGTATCATCATAGCCTATAAGCACGGCACAATGCTCCCCTACAAGCTCCTTGTAGCTTCCGCTGTTGTCTGTATAATTCCACTGTACTCCTTCTCTGAGATTTCCAGCATTCTTTACACACCAGACAACTACCGGATAGCCTGCTGCAATGCACTTAAACAACTGCTCCTCAGAGCATCCTGATATATCCTGAACCCCACAGTCAGGGGCCAATACCTCCATTGCACGCACTATAGGTGCTGCAAAGCATCCATAGGAGCCCTGACTGACTTTTTTAGCCGGATCACCTACAAACTCCTTAAAGGGATTCCCTCCATACCAGACTCCTGATGAGTCCTGATACTTCACGCTTCCCTTTTCTAATGCTGCTGCAAGACCATCAACTGTAACGGAATATCCCCTGTACTTAAGAAGCATTGCAGCAGACACAATCTCGCAGCCTGTAGGATACCCTTCTGCAAACTGGTTTATATATGGTACTTCCCATATGCGATACTCCCCAGGTATGCTCTGCAGTCTCTCCCAATACTTTGGTACTGGGGTTGGTGTAGGAGTTGAAGATGGTATAGAAGCAGGATTCACATCTAAAAGAAGGCTACTGCTGCACTCCATGTATCCACATATCCCGTTTGATGTTCTTACCTTATATACCTCTCCCTCCATCACCTTGAGAATCTGTATAGAATCATATTTAGCAATAGTACAAAGCTCCTTTGAATCAGGGGAGGATCCATCTCTTACCTTAAGCTCCTCTGCTGCATATTTCACTACAGCATTTCCACTGGAGCGTACAACAGTAACACTACAGCTGGCAGTCTTCATTCCCCTATCTGTAATAGCTACAATCTCTGCTGTTCCCTCGGTTATGGCTTTAATCCTTCCTGACTCTACCTGGGCTACTTTAGGGTTACTGCTTTCCCATTCAACCTCCCTATAGCTAGCATCTAGAGGAAGGACCAT
>JAEZLD010000148.1 GCA_023415335.1 Bacillota bacterium
TAATAGCTACAATCTCTGCTGTTCCCTCGGTTATGGCTTTAATCCTTCCTGACTCTACCTGGGCTACTTTAGGGTTACTGCTTTCCCATTCAACCTCCCTATAGCTAGCATCTAGAGGAAGGACCATCGCCTCTAATATATAACTTTGTCCCTTTTGAAGCACTATTTCTCTGTCATCCACCTCAATACTCTCAACGTTTTTTATACGAACGTAAAGCATAAAGCTATCATAACGCTTTTTATCCATATCACTCACAGAAATCTGGGTTGTGCCTGTAGATAATGCTTTAATGACTCCATTTTCATCAATCGTTGCTATCTTGGTGTTTAAGGATACATATTCCACAGATTTATCCGTAGCATCCTCAGGCTGTATAAGTGCCTCCAGCTGGTATTTCTCCCCTACGTATAAAACATCTTTCTTGTTTGTAATCTGTACTCCTGTAGCCCTTATTACACATTGCAGCTTTATGGTATTGCTTTTTATATTTCCATCAGTAAGGTAAACCTCTGCCTCCCCAGGAGATATGCCAGTTGCTATATTTCCCTCCATGGATACAGCCTCAGGGTTTGAAGAGATCCACTGCAGCTTATCCTTATCTACCTCATCAAAAGAAGCAATGTAAAGGCTTAGCCTGACGCTTTCTCCTATAGCCAGGCGTCCCTTGCTGCAGCGTATTTCAATTGGGGGCTCTTTCTGCTCCACACCTAAAGCCATAGTAATATATCCGCTTCCTTCCAGAAACCAAAAAACAAGACATATAAGCATGGCTGAGCATAATATTATTAACGTTTTTAAAACATGATATAATCGGTTTGGTCCTTGCATGACACACCTCCTGTCTTAGGAGTATTTATAACAACCCTCTTTTCTATATCGTCATAAGGCATGCTTTTCTTGATATTCTTTTAAGTATAACAAAAGAAACCTCATATTTGCTTTAAATATGAGGCTTCACTCTTAAAGCTTTATTTCATAATTATTGCCTGTGAATAAAGCTGCTTCCAGTTGTTTATAAACACATCCTTAGGCTGTTTAACATCCCTCCCAGCGGAAGGGTCATTTAGGTATACATAATTATTATCATAACCTATAAGAACAGCACAGTGCTCCTTTACAAGTTCATCAAAAGAGCCGCTGCCGTCCGGATACCTCCAGGTCACTCCCTTTTGCAGCGGAACAGCCCTTGCTGTGCACCATACCACAACAGGGCGCCCTGATTTAACATACTCAAAAAGCTCCTCTACACTGCAGCCTGATATGTTATTTACCGTACGTCCTCCTGCAAAAAGACCCATTGCACTAACAATAGGCTCAGAGAAGCATCCGTATGCCCCCTGGTTCAGCAGCATTGCAGGGTCTCCAACAAACTCCTTAAAGGGGTTGCCTCCATACCAGATTCCATCCTGCCCCTTATATTTCTTGCTGCCTAAAGCCATATTGTTTATAAATGTTTTTGTATTTACATTACAGCCATAATAGTTAAGAACCATGACTGCCGATACAGCCTCACAGCCTGTAGGATACCCTAATTCAAACTGGTTCAGATAAGGTACATTGCTTATCTTAATTAATCCAGTATCTACCGTAGGTATTGGTGTAGGCTTTACCTCAACATAATAGCCTGCACTCTTCAGCGCATAGCCGCATATTCCCTTGGAGGTTCTTACCTTGAACCAGCCTCCCCCTACATCCTTAAGGAATTCTATAGCCTCATATTGATAGGTCCTGGCAAGTACTCCTCCGCTGGTAGAAGGAAATTTTCTTATGTTATACACCTTAGTAGCATAAAGCACGGTGCTTTTAGGACTGGAAGACCCCACCTTAACCTTACACTGGGCTTTCTTATCCCCCTGGTCAGTTAAGGCTGTTATGGTAGCACTTCCTATTTCTGCTGCCGTAAGCACCCCATCTTTTACCGTTACCACAGATTTATCAGATGTCTCCCAAGTTATGTCCCTGTAGGTTGCCCCATCAGGAGACACATAACCCGTAAGAATATATGTCTGTCCCTTTCCCAGGGTTATGTCAGAATCATCAATGGTTATTGATTCAACAGGATGCTTAACCACATGCAATACAAAGCCGTCTACAGCCTCCCCTTGGGCATCTTTAACCTTTATTTCAGCATCACCCAACTGATGGGTAGTTATAAGACCCTTCTCATCCACCCGAGCAATATCAGGATTAGAGGATTGAAACGCAAGAGACTTGCTTGTTGAATCCTCAGGCATTATTTTTACCCGAAGCTGCAGAGAATCACCTATTATTAAGGACTGTGGCTTGTTTTCTATGCTTATAGATGAAATACTTATTATACAGGTTATTTCAAGCTCATTGCTCTTAATATCTTCTGATGTGGCATAAATTACAGCCTTACCAGGAGATAAAGCCCTTATGCTGCCAGATTCAACAGAAACCACCCCAGTATCTGAGGAATGCCACTGAATTTCCCCCTTAGTGTAGTTCTCTGGCATTATAGATACTTGAAGCTTCTGTTCCTGTCCCTTTTCAAGCTGTGTACTTTCACACATTATCTCTATGCCGGATATATATTTAGGATTTAAGGTATTAATTGCCTTCTTTATCAAGCCTGTTTTCACCACAATTAAAGCAATAGCAGCCACAGATATAACCGCTGCAGAAGCTACCATCACTGATTTTAGGCCTTTTTTCCCTCTTCTTTTCCTTACTATGTTAACCTCTCCCAATTTATCCCCCCCCAGTAATGTTAATGTAAGGCCACCACAAAACATATGCATTCCATTTAATGCATTACTGCCGTTTTCTACTTTTAGCTGTTATATATATCCATTTTTTCCTATTATTAGACTAACACAATCCATAAATTACATCAATCCTATATTTTGATAAATTGCATCGTTATGTTATTTTGTCTTTCGCTGCTTTTACTGATTTATAAATATATTTAATGCTTAATATTATATGCAGACTATGCTTATTGAGTTTTATGGAAAACCATTTAATTTTATTTTATATATAGTAAATTGACAAGTTTTGTTGGTTATACTATAATTGCAATATAAATTCGATGAAGAGAAGAGTACCTGTACACATAATCCTACAGCGAGCAGGAGCAGAGTGGAAGTCCTGCAGGAGGGTGGATGGGGAAAAGGCCCTCGGAGAAGCTGCCCGAGCATAGACAAGGGTTAGCCGCCAGCCCCGTTAAGGCTTTGAGTGGACTTTATGTCAATTTGAGTGGTACCACGGTTATTACCCGTCTCTAATATTAGAGGCGGGCTTTTATTATCCTGCCGGAGAATATTCAGTAATAACGAATTTGTCTCAGTGGGAGTCCAATCTCCTCCTGAGATAAAAGCCTCCGGCGGATTGCAGAGATGCATATATGAATATGTCGCTTTCAGGCGCGCATCTCGCAGCAAGAACGCCAGGGCGTTCTTGAATTTAATAATAGGAGGAATAAATAATGGAAAAGCTTATTGAAAAGCTCAGCACTATTGTTATGGATAAATTTCAGCAGTGCGGCTATGACAGTCAGTATGGAGTTGTGACAGTTTCCAACCGCCCTGATTTGTGCCAGTTCCAATGCAACGGCGCACTTCCTGCCGCAAAAAAATACAAGGTATCTCCAGTGCAGATAGCAAATTGTGTTGCTGCTGCATTAAAGGAGGTTGATGCATTTAGGGAGGTGTCCATAGCAGGCCCCGGCTTTATAAACATCACTATAAAGGACAGCTTCCTTTCAGACTACATCAACCAGATGGCAGAGGACAAAACCTATGGATGCAAGAAAACGGAGCCCCCAAAGACCATAGTTATAGACTATGGCGGAGCAAACGTTGCAAAGCCACTGCATGTAGGACACCTAAGAGCTGCCATAATTGGAGAGAGCATAAAAAGGATTGCCCGTTTCCTTGGAAACAACGTTATAGGAGACGTACACCTGGGAGA
>JAEZLD010000083.1 GCA_023415335.1 Bacillota bacterium
TTAGTGGATATGCCAGCTGTCTGGCCTGTTACTATTCCGCTTATGAATGCCCCTCCTGAAGAGTCGATTTTATACAGTTCTTCAGACAGCTTATACCTTATGCGCACAGGAACAGAGGCTAAAGAAAATGCTTTCTGTTTTTCTATGGCATATGACTGGCAGGATACATATGCATCCAAACCAGAGGCATTCATTGATTTCATTTCATAGACTCTCTTCTCGCGTATTTTACCATTAAATTTCACATAGTCACCAGGTATTACATTACTTTCCCCATACATATAGGCCTTTATTCTGTAGCCTTTGTCCCTGTTTACCAAAGTAAATGCAGTCCCCTGTTTATCATATATCATGCCTTCGAAGTAGTCTGCCTCCTGCAGGCTTTTATATGTGCTGTTTCTTATGTCCGTATTGACCTTCATGCTTAAATATCCAAGAAGCAAGAAGAATAAAGATAAAACCATATAAGAGGCTTTATTTTTTCTCAGAAACAAAAAAAGCAGTGCAGCTAATACTGCACCTACCAGCAGCCATATGCCAGTGGCATATAAGCATATTCCTATAATAAAAATGCAAAGATACGGTAGGACTATTCTTCTCATTACTATTCCTGTATTCTCCTTGAGGTATTAAGTACATCAGGTGTATAGGCCTGGTCTGTGAAAGAATTTCCCAGGTAATCAAGGCATGCTGTAATGCATATGGTATTATCCCTTTGATTGCGCCTTATTCCCACTTCCTTAGCTCTTCCGTCATCACCGTGGTACGACAGGTAGTTGGATAATATCTCCCCTGCTGCCTCATCTGATATATCTTCATATACCTGGAAGTACTCATCCTCTGAAAGCCTAAGTACAATCTGGTAGCCTGATTCTGTTTTAACCCTGTTTTCAATTATGCTGGATAGCATTTAAATCACCTCATTATTATTTTTGCCCTGTTTACGTGATTTAAACTTATTCATAAAAATATATAAAAAAGAGGACCGACCCTTCAGCCTAGCCCTCTATACTAAAATTTATACCGGTTTTCTTTATGGCAAGGATTACAGGTACTGCAACCACTGCACTTATTCCACCCTGCAGAAGATTTCCAGGAATGGATGCAAGTCCAACAGGAAGTCCGAACACTAAAGCTTCATACAGGAAATAGCCTCCAACCATTTCCAGCGCACCACAGGCAGTTCCTATTGCAAGAGACATTGTCTTGTTCCCTCCTAAGCTAAGCCTATCTGCAATAATACCGCATATCAATCCCTCCAGCCCCTTAATCACGAATGTTCCAGGAGCATATATGGCAAAGCCAACCATTAGGTCAGCAAGGGCTGAGCCCATAGCACCCGCAATAAATCCTGTTTTCTTTCCTAGAAGTACTGCTATAGAAAATATAAATATATCTCCAAAGTTAATATATCCCTTTATGGTAGGAATCTTTATAATCATAGTTGATAACGTAACCATTGCTATTGCTAAAGCACAATATATTAGTGAGACCAGCTTTTTTGAAGAATTTCTCATGGCACATCTCTCCTTGTCATTATATTGTATCGATACAATTTAAAATATGTAATTACAGATATATAATAATAACTTTGGAGATTTTGTCAATGATTTTTGAAAAAATTTATTAGAACAAGGGACTGAAGCATTTAGTAATCACTAATGCCTCAGTCCCTGTAATTTATTATCAGAAAAGGTTCCTGAAAAAGTCCCTTACATGCAAGAACAGCTTTTTAAATACATTTACTGTCTTATAGTCATCTGCTGCATAAAGAGGAACCTGAGTTACTGTTCCATCAGCAGTGTTAGTTATAACCAGGGTACCTATTTCATCCCCCTTGGTTATCTTCGTTGTAAGCTTTGAGCTAATCTGCCCATCCACCTTAAGTACATCGTCCACATTATGGAGTACATACACATCCTGGTTGGCTGATGCTGCTATGGTACCTGCTTTATAGAACGGATTATCCGATGTAAAGGTATCATTAGCTGAGATAATCCTTTCATTAGCAAAGGCTTCTCCTGCATATTGTAGCAGCTTTTCAGACTCCTGTACCCTTCCGCTTTCACTTTTACAGCCTAATACCACCGTTATTACCCTGTGTTGGCGGTAGTTATCCTTTGATGGCTCCAGCATTTTTGTTGATGCCAGGCAAAAGCCTGCAGCCTCAGTGTACCCCGTTTTCATGCCATCCACACCGCTGTCATCCCCCAGCAGTTTGTTTGTGGCTGCAAAGCTTTTCCCTTTATAATTAAACGACTGTTTTGAGGTTATTTCCAGAGTCTCCGGAAACTCATCTATTATAGTCTTGCATAAAACTGCAATATCATTGGCTGAGGAATAGTTAGTATCACTGCCATCATCAGCAGTAAGACCAGTAACATTTATAAAGGAGGTAGCTGCAAGCCCCATCTCCCGGGCTTTTTTATTCATATCATCCACCATACTGCCGCCATTTATTTCATATATATCCCTGAGGGCTGTGGCGAAGTCATTAGCAGATACAATAAGTGTTCCTTGTATCAGCTGTGAGATGGTAAGGGAGTCTCCTTCCCTAAGCCCTATAACAGCGGCTCCTTCAGAAAGATTCCATCCTGCAGTACTTACTCTTACAGTCTGTTCAAAGTCCATGCCCTCCTGCTTAGCATACTCCATAAATACATAGTATGTCATAAGCTTGGTTAAAGATGCCATAGGAAGCTTTTCCTGGCTGTTATATTCATACAATACGCTGCCTGAATCCTGCTCTAAAATTATAGCAGCACGACAGTCAGGCTGCTCCTTAATCTTATATGCTAATGCGTCAATACTGCTGGAAAATATAATTATAACCACAAGCAGCATGGACAATATCTTGCTTTTCATATTTCCACCCACTTCCTATACACATAAGCCAATCGTTCACATTTTATCATATGTGAGAATCTTTATCAATGGCTGTAAAGCCAGCTTTACAAAGAGTTTAAAAAAAAAGTATTACCAGCAAAACTCCGGTAATACTAATATACCTTATGGCGGGAGCGTGTGGGAATCGAACCCACCCATCGTGGTATTAGCACGACAACACAGTTTTGAAGACTGGCAGCGCCACCAGCCGCTATCCACCCCCATAGGGATTTACAACGTTTATTAGTATAACAAATCCCTGACATTTTTACAACCCTATCTTGAAGAAAAAAGCACTCTTTTATCCTCAATTCTTCTTGTAAGCTTAATATAGTCAAAGTATTCAAGCACAGGTACCGCATATTTCCTGCTGGCACCTATTAAGTCCCTGAAATCCCCAGCAGTTATCTGGCCATTTTCCTTTATATATGAAACGACCTTATCCCTTGCATCACTGAGCTTATCTGCAGGAAGGTATATCTCCTCGTTTATTTTAACCAGACTCCCGCTGTCAATTAAAGCTTCAAATACCATGGAGGCAGTTTTTAAATCCCTGCCAAAGGATGAAACCACCTGCTGAGGTGATGGAGGCTGGTAGCCTGCGGTGACAAAGCTTTCATAGATTTCATTTTTAATTTTCTCCTGATTCTGGTCAAATTTAATATTGAAGCCCTTGCTCCATAAAAGACTGGTACCACACTCTATGGTATCCTCAGACAACAGCCTTAGTATCTCGTCAAAGGTCCTCTGCTTTATATCCCCAAATATCCTGCTCTTTATTTCTTCCTTCTTTATGCCCTGCTTAAGAGGATTAGCTTTGTGGAAGTCGGATAAAATAGCTGATATCTCTTCTTTAATACTCCTTACCTCATCTGCATGTATATACACCAGGCCTTCGCTTCCAGGAAGTCCTATTATCCTCTTCTCCCCCACAAGGGTCTTAAGGAGGCCGTCCAAATCAGGTATACCCTTTCCAGATTGCAGCTCCACCTGGCCTCTTCCAGGGAAGCTCCTTCTGCTTTTTTTGATTACCTGCTCTATTATAAACTCAGGGTCTCCCTTTTCCATGACCAAAAGCTCATCTATTGTCTTACTATCATGAACCTTATGCTTTGAGGGTGCGGGGTTCAGTATGGTGCCTCCTCCTATGGTAAGCATTGGAGAATAACTTCTTATGACATATTTATCACCACGCCTTGCAGCTATCTGTTCCTCAAGCCTTATCTGTATAAGAGCGTCCTCTCCAGGGTTTACCTCATCCTTATCAAGGAGCACTACCCTTCCTAATATCTCCGAGGTTCCATGATATATCCTTACCCTGTCCCTGTTCTTAAGGGGCCTTGGAGCATCCGTAAGGAAATGCAGCCTGCAGTCTACCATCATAGATGGCTGAAGGGATCCCTGCTTTGCTATTACATATCCCCTGCTAACCTGGTCAGTCTTTATGTTGGCCAGATTCATGGCCACCCTCTGCCCACATTCAGCTAAATCTACCGGGTTATCATGGACCTGAAGGCTTCTGATTTTGGTCTTAAGACCGCTGGGGTATATCTCACAGCTGTCCCCTTCCTTTACTGCACCAGAAATAAGGGTTCCGGTTACCACTGTACCAAATCCGCTGATTGAAAAAACCCTGTCCACAGGAAGTCTGAAATCCTCAGTAGTATCCCTGGCAGGGACCTCTTCGGTTTCCTTGTCAATAAGTGCTGTAAGCTCCTTTAAGCCCTCTCCTGTAATAGAGGATACTCCCACAATAGGGCAGTCCTTAAGGAAGGTATGTGATACCTCCTCCTTTACATCCTCCAGTACCATTCCATACCATTCGTCGTCTACCATATCTTTTTTTGTTATGACCACAATGCCCTTCTTTATATCCAAAAGCTTTAATATGTTAAGATGTTCCTTAGTCTGGGGCATTATTCCCTCGTCTGCGGCAATAACAAGAAGAACTATATCAATACCGCCTACTCCTGCCAGCATGTTCTTTATGAATTTCTCATGACCTGGCACATCCACTATGCCCGCCCTTCTGCCTGATGGCAGGTCAAAGTAGGTAAAGCCCAGGTTTATAGATATCCCTCTCTTCTTCTCCTCAGCCAGGGTATCAGTCTCCCTGCCTGTAAGGGCTTTTATAAGCGTGGTTTTTCCATGATCAATGTGTCCTGCAGTGCCTATTATAATATGCTTCATTTAAATCACCCCTGTAAAGCCTTATCCAGTGCATTTTCTAAAAGCCTATAATCCTTAGGAAGAAGAGTCCTTACATCCAGAATCAGCTTATCCTTGTTTATACGTGCCACAACCGGTACCTCACCCAGCCTTAGCCTCTCTTCTATTGCCTGAGGAGTATACATGGAGCTTGTAAGTGTAACCACATAGGTATCAAGCTGCTCCATAGGCATGGAGCCCCCTCCAACCTGTGAGTAGCTCTTTTCAACTGCCATCTCAGCCCTATTACCTAAACGCTTCCTTAATGCCCTCAGCAGTCTGGCTGCATCCTTCTTAAGCTCATCAGGCTTTGTTGTAAGCATTCTAAGTCCTGGTATCTCCTTAAGAGCCCTATTCTCATCGAGATAAAGCTTTAACGTTGCCTCAAGGGCTGACAGGGTAAGCTTATCTATCCTCAATGCCCTTGTAAGCTGGTTCTTCTTCATAGCATCTATGAAGCTCTTTTTACCTACTATTATTCCTGCCTGAGGTCCTCCCAGCATCTTATCTCCGCTGAAGGTAACCACATCCATGCCCTTTGCTACGCTTGACTGTACAGTAGGTTCAGGGCTGAGGCCGAATTTGGATAAATCCACAAACACTCCGCTTCCTATATCCTCAATTACAGGTATGTTATTCCTTCTTCCAAGCTCAATCAATTCCTCTATATCAGGCTCCTGGGTAAAGCCCATTATCCTGTAGTTGCTCTGGTGCACCCTGAGTATCACTCCGGTGTTTTCGTTTATGGCATTTTCGTAGTCAAATAGATGAGTCCTGTTGGTTGTGCCCACCTCATGAAGGCTTGCCCCACTCTCCACCATTACATCAGGAACCCTGAAGGAGCCTCCTATTTCAACCAGCTGTCCCCTCGATACTATGGCTTCCTTTCCCCTTGCCAGGGTAGACAGTACAAGCATTACAGCAGCAGCGTTATTATTTACCACCATTGCCGCCTCAGCTCCTGTAATCTTACAAAGAAGGCTCTCCACATGGCTGTATCTAGAGCCCCTTTCTCCTCTTTCCAGGTTAAACTCCAGGTTGCTGTAGCCTGAAGCGACCCCTATAACTGCATCTAAAGCCTCCTGGGCCAGCACCGCCCTGCCTAAATTAGTATGGAGTACAGTCCCTGTTGCGTTTACAACGCCTTTAAGATGGAAGCCCTCCTTTGCTCTAGTGGCATTTATTATATCATCTTCAATATCCTGAAGCTTGTACTCATTGATTTTTCCATCCAGTATGTTCTTTCTATATCTGTCCAAGGTTTCCCTTACAGCCTCTACAAGCATTGTACGGGATTTATACCCTGAAGCTATTATCCTCTCATCCTCCAGCAGCAAGTCAACCTTGGGAAGGGATGAAAGAAGTTCCCTCTTCTCCTTCATATAAACCTCCATATATAAACTGTTGTTATTCTACAATTATATGCTTTTCCTCAAGTTCAGTTACATAGCCTACAACAGATGCCTTCACATCTTTTGAAGCCATAGCCTCTAAAAGTTCCTCTCCATACCTCTCAGGCAGTGAGTATAAAAGCCCTCCTGAGGTCTGTGGGTCATAAAGCAGGTCTATTACATAGTCATCTTCAACAGTAAGCTTTACATCTCTTTCCGCATGGGTCCTGTTCCTGTAAGCTCCTGCAGGTATCAGCCCCATAGAAGCATATTCAGCCGCACCATCTACAAAAGAAACCTTTTTTGACATAAGATGGGCTGTAACGTTCCCACCCTGTGCCATCTCAAGCATATGTCCTATAAGTCCAAAGCCAGTTATGTCAGTGCACCCGTTTATCTTAAAGGGCTCTGCGGCCTCAGCTGCATATTTATTGAGCTCTGCCATGGCCTTAATAGCCGCATCAACGTGAGCCTTCTCTGCAATCTCGCCTTTTATGGCAGTGTTAATAACACCTGTTCCAATGGGCTTAGTCAGAATCAGTACGTCTCCAGGCTTTGCACCTGAGTTAGGCATTATTCTATCAGGATGTACGATTCCCATAACTGATAGGCCATATTTAGGCACCTTGTCATCCACTGTATGCCCTCCTGCAATAATGGCTCCTGCCTCATTAACCTTGTCTGCACCGCCCTTCATTATCTGCCCTAGTATACCCATGTCCATACAGGATGGGAAGCAGGCTATATTAAGTGCCAGTACAGGTTTTCCACCCATAGCATATACGTCACTTAGGGCATTTGACGCAGCAATCTGTCCAAATGTATATGGGTCATCTACAACAGGTGTAAAGAAATCTATTGTCTGGATGACTGCAATATCAGGTGAAAGCTTGTATACTGCCGCATCATCTGATGTATCAATTCCTATAAGTAAATTTTTATCATTAATTCTAGGAAGCAGACTCAATACCTGTGATAGGGCCTCCGGCCCGATTTTGGCTGCTCACCCAGAGGCTTCGGTCATATGTGTAAGCTTAATATTATCCATCGTGCCTCACCCTCCTTTTCCATCTGATTATAACATATTTATTCATTATCACAAAGCGTCATGTTACAGCATGAACCTACTGTCCTACTTTACACATACCAGGTCCTTTAAGTCCTCATATTTACTGTCACCTATTCCTTTTACATCCTTCAGCTGTTCAATACTTGTAAACCTGCCATGCTCCTCCCTATAGGCAATAATCCTTGCAGCCATGGCAGGTCCTATGCCTGGGAGTTTGTCAAGCTCCTCGGCACCTGCAGTATTTATGTTTATAAGTCCGTTTGCTTTATTGGGAGAGGCAATTCCACCTCCTGGAGCAGATGTAATGACAGAAGTCTCCTCTCCCTTGGAGGGAACTCTCACGTACTGTTCATCCTGAAGCCTCTCTGCAAGGTTTATAGTTGATAAATCGGCATCAATAGTCGCACCTCCGGCCATATCAATAAGTGCATTTACTCTGTCCCCTTCAAGAAGTGTATACACCCCAGGCTTACTCACAGCGCCGCAAATATATGCCCTGATCTCAGCTGTTTTCTCCTCCTGTGGAGATGGAGTTGCCTCAGCCGAGGGTGTAGCTGAAGTATTAACCTTTATTTCCTTTTTATCCTTATTTGAGAAATACATATATGAAACCAGCAGAAGTATAATGGCTCCAAAAACATATAGCCCCGTTTTCTCTCTCTTTGTCAAATTCATAAAATCACCCATATAGATTTTAGTCATAAACCTTCCTATCTATACTACATAATTCATAATTATAAATTTTTGTTATAATCAAATAAGTTATTTATCTGGCTCTCATTTCATACCATTCATAGACTTAATAATGTAAACCACTACACCTCAGCATATAACCTGACACTTATTACAAGGGAGGCTATGAAAAACCCTGTATTCTGTAAAATCATAGCCGTAAGGTCATGCCAGATTTCTTCTACCAATCGGCAGCCTAAGCTAAGATACCTGAACAATCTAAACAAACTGCTCTTCTAGGAAAGGTATTACTATGAAAGCGTGGATGGGGTTAAAACAGGCTACAAAAAAAGGCAGGCTCTCTTAATATCTGAGAACCTGCATTTTAATTTAACCCTTTTTACTCTTTATCAGCAATTTTCATACTTTATAAACGTAATTAAAAGTGCCGGAATTGCATACACGAATCCAAAAAGACAGGCTTGTACTCCAAAGCCTTTTACCAGGAAGTAACTAACAGCAACATTAATATTAAACCAGAAAAGTGTGTTCATGAAAAACATTGCCATTTTAAGCTGCTCCCTGTCCCTGCTGAGAACATACTCACCTAAGGACAGTACAGTCTGACGGAAATTGTTCGTTGAAAATATGGTTGAGCTGTTATATCCCCTGGTCCCATGGAATATACTCCACTGAGTTGAAAACATGAAAAACATAGGAAGTATTCCTACAACACCGTTTATGTTGTCTGGCATTGCAGCAAGAACAAGAAAGCCTGCCATATCCACTACTATACTATAGCGCTGCATATTGATACTTGTTTTTTTCGAAAGAACAAGGGCTCCCTCTATTCCTGCTAAATATAGTAAAAGTCCGATTACTCTGGTCAGTAGCTCCGCTCTGTTCCTTCCTAATATCCCCAGCACTATTTCAATTATATTTAAAGTCTGGGCAGACCCCAGATTTCCTCTGCAGACTACAGCATAGCCGCCTATAAGTCCTCCTATGGAGCACATTAAACTGTGCAGAATTACATCCTTATTTTCCTTCATACAAAGTAGTGTTTTTGTGTTTCTATGTACATTCACTGATAGTTCATTAAGAGGCCTGCTATTGATATATATGGCTTCCCGTGATTCATTGGGTACGTGTTTATTAGGCACTTGTTGATACCTCTTTTTCGTGCTATTTTTATATTTAGTAAAATATGCTTAAAAGAGCCAACACTCATATTAATACTTAAACATCCAGCAATCCATGTTATAACATACTTTACATAATAATTCAATTAAAATTTTATAACAATTCTTAACAGCACCCTGTAGGGCCAGTATTAAAAGCATAAAAACATAGGCTCTCATAAATGAGAGCCAGTAATTATTTTTCCTGCTTTTCAGCTACTATGGTGAACTCCCCAGGAAGCTTTTTATCCTCCCAGTGTGGATGCTCATTGAATTCCTTTAATGTAAATCCAGCACCTATAACAGCATTAATTACTTCACTTAAGGTATAGAACCTTAATGAACAGCTTGGGAAGTCCTTCTGCTCCTTCTCTGTAAAGAATCCCTTATAGGCCACATCGTCCTCGTGAACTAAGGTTTCAAAGTAATCCCCCTGTGTTATATCTCCCTTTGTCAAAGCAGTAGGGCCTGTCCTAAGTACCTTCCTAAATGGATGGAAATCACTTAGAATCAGCTCCCCACCAGACTTTAAAATGCCATAGAGTACATAGAAGAAACGGTTTATATCATGGAAATAATGAAGTATCCCCCCCTCTGCATAAGCTATATCAAAACAATTATCATACCCCAAATCCAAAGCCTTGCAGAAATCACACACCTCATATCCAATACTTACACTGGCGCATTCTGAAAGCTCCATGGCATATCTTTTGTTTTCCTCCGATATATCAAATACAGTGACCTCAGCACCAAGCAAAGCCAAAGGCACCGCAATCCTTCCATTAGAACCACAAGGGTTGGCTATTTTAAGCCCTTCCACATTTGAAAAATACCTTTGATGATAACGGAGCCTTGCCTTTGGGTCCTTCTTTATCTTCTCTGATAGCTCCTCTGGTGTACCGCGTCTTGTCCAGAACTCATAAACCCTGTACTCCCATGCCTTCTTGTTTATATCAATTGCATCCAGAATATCACCTTCTTAATGAAATGCTCATGCCCTATTAGAATCTTACAACCTCCATATCATGAGTAAAGGAATAAAAGGTTGCTGTGGCATCCTTGAAATATAATACCTGTGTGTTTCCATCGTCTGCAGCATACATCCTCTTCAAAGAAGGATAGGCATCCAGCATGGACTCTCTTGCCTCTAACCTGTCATCCTCAACCAATGTGCCAGCAACTCTAAGCCACTCTCCATCCTTGAAGGCACATATTTCAGCCTTTGGATTTACAGCAAGCTGTTTGGACACGTTTTTTACTTTGCCTGTCTGTATATACAGCCTTCCCTCAAATATATGCACCGTACCAAAGGGTCTTACCCTTGGCTGGTCACCTTCTACTGTTGCAAGATAATAAGTCTCTGCTTCCTTCAAGAACCTAACTACTCTTTCCATGCTTTTATAACTCCTTTCTAATTTTAAACCCAGACATAGCCTCATACACCATGTCTGGGTTATACATCATTTACTATACTTCTTATCCTTTACCTATTCTGGTATTACTGCTATTGCCTCTATTTCAACTAGGCAATCCTTTGGCAGCTTTGCTACCTGCACAGCTGACCTAGCTGGCATCTTGTCTGTGAAGTAGGTAGCATATACTTCGTTTACTGCTGCGAAGTCTCCCATATCCTTAAGGAATACAGTAGTCTTTACTACGTCCTTCATTTCAGCTCCTGCTTCCTTAAGCACCGCCTTAACGTTCTCTAAGCTTTGAGCAGCAGCCTTTCTAATATCATCAACTACCAGCTCACCTGTAGCTGGATTTGCTGGAATCTGTCCCGAGGTAAATACCATGCTGCCTACCTTTATTCCCTGTGAATATGGTCCTATTGCTGCCGGAGCATTCTTTGTACTTAATACATTTTTTTGCATTTGATTATCTCCTCTCCCATTTATATATAGATTAATATATATTATGCTTTATATGCTTATAGCGGTAGCATCAGCCCACAGCCTCTCCAGGTCATAGAACTCCCTGTCCTCCTGATGGAATATGTGGGCAATCACATTGCCATAGTCAAGCAGAATCCATCTGGCACTGTCATACCCCTCCCGGTGTATTGGCAGAAGCTGCTGCTTCCCCATTTTGTCCTCTATCTCCTCAGCAATGGCCTTAACCTGGATGGATGAGCCCCCACTGCAGATTACAAAATAATCTGTTATAGGCGATATATCCCTAACATCCAATATCCTGATATCCTTTGCCTTCTTGTTTGCCGCAGCTGAGCCAATGTCATAAGCTATGCCCGATGTGCCTCTCAATCTATTACCTCCTATTATACTGTTCTTATTATCACACCACCTGAGGGGTGGGCAGGTCGTCCAACCCTACAGAAATTCCTTCTTAATATAATTATATGTTTATAAGGCAGTTTATACATTGCTACTTCACACTGTCACGTCCTAATATAATAACCACATTGCTGCCATTTTCTATTTTACCATTTTCAGTTACTGCTCCAAAGCCCAGGTCGTCAAGCACCGTTTGTCCATAGCCTTTTGTACCATCTGTGTTTATCTGGGTTACAGACAGCTCTCCCGAGTAGTTATCTACCTTAACCACATTGTAGCCAAGGGCCTTAAGCTTATCCTTGTAGGATTTAGCAAGACCATTAACGCTGGTTGAATTAAGTATGGTAACGTTTACCTTTGACCTATCCACCTCTACTTTTTCCTCGTCCTTTATATTCTTATTACCCCGGAAATTACTCAGATACTCCTTGCTGTCTTCCTTATCCCAAAGATAGTAAGATATGCCTCCTATATATTCAGGAGTTCCAGCCAGGGTTTCATTATGGATGTCCTCCTTAGCTATGCCCTTGACCTTAAAGAAGTATTTTACCATCTTCCATGGAGAAAGATTTGTTTCCACATATTTAGAAGCTGTATTTACTATGTTAGGCAGCTTTAATATGGTTGATGGTGATTTTAGCTTATCTGCAATGGTTAGAAGGAATCCCTGTTGAGTCTGTATTCTCCCTAGATCCCCCATGGCATAGCCTGTGCCATCGTTATTCTTTCGCCATCTTACGTATTTCTCTGCTAGCTCTCCATCCAGATGCACGTTTTCCCCTGCCTTGAAGTGTATACTTATGTCCTGTGCATCATAGTCCATATCATGTTCTATTGTTACATCCACTCCACCAATGGCATCTATGCATTCACGGAAGCCCTCATAGTCTATGCTCACAAAGTAGTTGATGTCCACATTTAACATATCCTCTATTGTGCTTATTGCAAGCTTTGGCCCTCCTATGGCATTTACTGCATTTATTTTCATGTACTTACCATTTGCGTATATCCTTGTGTCCCTTGGTATAGAAAGCATATACACTTCCCTTGTCTGGGGTATATACCTTATAAGCATTATGGTATCTGAACGTTTTGGGGAATTACCCGTGGCATCCTCAAGGTTTCCCGCATCCACCCCTAATACCAGAACATTTACAGGGTCATACATATAAACCTCTTTTGCGGGTATATCACTAGAGGCCATCCTAGAAAACACCTTGCTACAGAAAAGGTAAATTGCTAATCCTATTACTGCCAGTATAAGGAGTAATAGAATTAATGGCTTGAAGTTGCGTTTCCTCTTAATTTTCTTTTTTTTCATTTCTTGTCTCCATTCTTAAGAAGAAGGCTGTTCCTAAACTCAACTGTCAGAGGATGTATAAGCTGTTTACGTGCAAGAATATACTGCAGCGTACAGTCGCAGGCCATAACAATGGCCTCGTCAAGATCAGTCATGGCTTTTTCCCTTAACCTGCTAACCTCAGGGAAATCCCTTCCTTCCTCTATCATATCGGAAAGATATATTATTCTTTCAATTTTGCTTGCCCCTGATCTTCCAGTGGTATGGTAAGCTATTGCATTTAATATATCCTTGTCCTTTATGCCAAATCTATCTCTACATATTATTGCAGCAGCACGGCCATGCAGCAGCTGCGGTGCCCTTCCCTGTATGCTGTCTATTTTATAGGAATTACTGCTTACCAGCTTTATAAGTTCCTCATCTGACATATTTTTTGCACAGTCATGGGCTATTGCTGCAATTCTGCACTTTTCCACATCTGCACCATATATACCAGCCAGCTTAACTGCCATATTTTCCACCCCTAGGGAGTGGCGCAGTCTTCTAGCATTAAGCATTTGTGTTACTTCCCTTCTTATCTTACCGTATCTTGGCGTCATCCATATACAGCCCCCTTGATTTAATATAATGTTCTACTGCATCAGGAACAAGATATTTTATGCTCCGTTCGTCCTGTATCCTATGACGTATATCTGTGGATGATATCTGTATGTCAGGGATTGGTATATAATCTATGGTTCCACCATAGGTTCTTTGCCTATCTTCAATCCATTGCTTTATTTCAATGGCCTCGTTTCCCCTGTTCACCACTGCAAAACTTACAATGTTAAATATACCCTGTATATTTCTCCATGTATGGAGCTCCTTCAGGGTATCAAATCCAATTATAAAATGCATGTCTATATCATCAAACTGCTTTTTTAGAGCCACAAGTGTGTCGAATGAGTATGTTTTTCCCTCACGCTCCATCTCCATGCCGCTTATCTCAAAGCCAGGATTATCCTGTATGGCAAGCCTTACCATTTCGTATCTGTCCTCTGCTGCAGCCAGGTTGCTCTGGGATTTATGTGGCGGATTTCCAGCCGGAATAAATATTACTTTATCAAGCTTCAGGGCATCTAAGGTCTCCTGTGCCGCAATCAGATGTCCCGTATGTATTGGGTTAAAGCTTCCTCCAAAAATTCCAATCTTCTGCATCTGCAACCCTTCCTTTTCAGTCTAACATATATTATACCAATTAAGGTGGAATATTAAAAGATAAATATAGACTTATGAGCTTTCATGAGCTATCTGCACTTTTCTAATGCCCTCAAGCAAAATCATATTATACCTTTTGTATTTTATACAATTATAAACGATATTTTTAAGGATTCTTAAGGCATAAATTATGCCCTGCATAAATCCCACCATTATAAATATACTTTTATTATTTCATATGATTGATATTACTTAATCAACTCATATGAGGGATGATAAAGCCCAGTGGGTTCGTAAAGATTTCTTCCTATATATGAAAATCCAAGCTTTGTTAGCATCCTTTCAGATGCCTTGTTTTCAGGGTGATGTCCTGCATATAGCTTATCTGCTTTTAAAGTTAAAAAACTGTAGTCTATGACAGCATTTGCCGCTTCAGATGCATACCCTGCTCCCCAGTATTTTTTCCTCAGATGGAATCCAAGCTCATAGGAATTTTCCTCATATTTAAAAGGACGTATACCACAGCAGCCGATAAGGTCGGATGTATCTATGGTAAAAATGGGCCAGTATTGAATATGATACTCCTTATCGTTCCTTATCTCAGTCATCAGTCTTTCTTTAATATCCTCCTTAGAAAAACATCCACTTGAACATATAAAGCGGGTAACCTCCGGATCTCCCCATAGAAGCTCTGCCAGATCCAAATCATTTTTGTTCCATTTTGAAAAGCCAATTCGCCTGGTTTTAATAAAATATTCTTTCACGTTATAACTCCTTACCAATCAATATATGAACATCAGAATTATAACATCCCTATTCAGCCATGTAAAGGTTGGAAAACCCCATGTTCTATTGCACGGTCCTATCCACAGGTTGGTACAGCAAAACAAGAAGCTATTACATAATGATTTTTCGCTCATTAATGCAACAGCTTCTAATAAAAAAAATTATTATCTATTACGCTACTGGGGAAATTTTATCTTGGCAGCTCTATCTGTGGCTTATCCTTGGATTTCCTGTACATTACGAACCGGTTTCCAATCACCTGTACCGGCTCGCTTCCTGTAGATTCACAGAGGCTGTCACAGGCTTCCCTTGGGTCTAAGGTGCTGTTTCTGAGTATGGTCAGCTTTATAAGCTCCCTTGCCTCAAGCACCTCGTTTACCTGCTTTATAACATTATCTGTTATACCGTCCTTCCCAAGCTGTATTACTGGGGAAATAGTGTTTGCCAATCCTCTAAGATAGCTTCTCTGTTTTCCGTTTAGCATCCATTCACCTTCTATTCTATAAAGTCAAATTCAAAATCGTTCATCCTGACTAAATCCCCATCCTTAGCCCCCATTTTGCGGAGCTCGGCTATTATGCCGTTCTTCTCAAGGACCTGGGCAAAATACTTGAGGGATTCACTGTCGTATATGTTGGCACTGAGAAGCAGCCTGTCAATGAAGCTTCCATATACCTCAAATGCTCCATCATCTGCCCTTTTGATTTCATAGGTGAATTTCTTCTCCTCTGGGATGAACTCTTCATAATCAGACTCTTCCTCAGACGGAAGCTGGTTAAGAAGTGCTGCTGCATAAAGCATCAGCTCCCTCATTCCCTGGTTGGTGGCAGCGGATATTTTGAAGGTCTTTATGCCAAGCTTATCCATCTCTTCCTTCAGCCTTTCATAGTTCTCATCCCCCCCGGGAATGTCGCACTTGTTGGCTGCCACAATCTGTGGTTTATCAGGAAGCTTATGGCTGTACTCCTTAAGCTCCTCGTTTATCTTATAGAAGTCATCCACTGGGTCTCTGCCCTCTATGCCTGAAGCATCTATAACGTGTATAAGAACTCTCGTCCTCTCTACATGCCTTAAGAATTCCATTCCAAGACCAATTCCTTCATGAGCTCCTTCTATAAGTCCTGGTATATCTGCCAGTACAAAGCTTTTAACACCTGGCATCTCCACCACCCCAAGGTTTGGGGACAATGTGGTAAAGTGATAATTGGCTATTTTAGGTCTGGCGCCTGTAACCATTGAAAGAATAGTGGATTTTCCCACGTTAGGGAAGCCCACAAGACCTACGTCGGCTATAGTCTTCAGTTCAAGCACAACCCATCTTCCCTCTCCTGGCATTCCAGGCTCGGCAAAATCAGGTGCCTGCCTTGTGGCAGTTGCAAACCTGGCATTGCCCCTTCCGCCCCGGCCTGCCTTTGCAATAACTCTGCTGGAGTTATCCTCCTTAAGGTCGGCAATGACCTTGTTGGAGTCAGCATCCCTGATTACGGTTCCAGGAGGCACACTTATTATAAGGTCCTGGCCGCTTTTACCAAACATGTTGCTCTGGTCACCCTTTTCCCCATTGGGTGCCACGAACTTTTTCTTATATTTGAAGTCCAGAAGGGTTCTCATATTCTTGTCAACCTTGAATATTATGTCCCCTCCGTCTCCTCCGTCCCCTCCGTCAGGTCCTCCGTTAGGCACGTATTTCTCACGCCTGAAGGAAACTGCACCGTTTCCTCCATCGCCAGCTTTTATCCATATCTTTACAATATCTACAAACATCCTTCCACCTGCTTTGACTTTCTATGACAATTGGATTTTTAGGAGCATCGCTCCATCAGTAAGGCATACGTCTATTAAATCACTGCCTTCATATACCTTCCAGGGCCTTTCGTATATACCCTCTAGCGCTATCTCCTCTGTTGCTGCTATAAAAGCTCTTTTATTGTTTTCCTCATGCAGGTACATATATACCTTAGGACTTGCCGCCTCACTCTCCTCTAAGTGATCCCCTATTGTGTCTCCGGCGCATGTAAAGGCCTCTAATTCTTTACTTATATTTTCTGTATTTATTCCATAGGATATGTATGATTCCATACAACAAAGCTCAGTCTCAACATTATGCCTGTAGCATGTGGCAGCAAATTCGCTGATTGCCAGGTAAAGTCCCTTATCATCAAGACCTCCCAGCCTTCCCTCCAGAAGCATCCTGTTGTTTACCTTCATAATGTACCCCATTGCAGCTTCCCTCCGGCCCATCTGAATATAGCCGTATATAACCTGAAGGTAATTCATGAAATCATGTCTTTGTCCCTTAATATGTCTGAAGGCGGCTTCTGTGATGTCATTATAATTCTCACCCATACCCATGACCTCCATTTATTTGCCTAAGATGTAAAAAAAGCACCCTAAAGGGTGCTTATATTACTGTACTACTTCCTGAGGGTAAACACTTACCTTCTTCTTGTCTTTTCCTAATCTTTCAAACCTAACAACGCCGTTTGACTTTGCAAACAGTGTGTCATCGCTGCCTATTCCAACGTTTTCGCCAGGATGGATCTTAGTACCCCTCTGCCTTACGAGAATGTTTCCAGCAACAACGAACTGTCCGTCTGCTTTCTTGGCGCCAAGACGTTTAGACTCACTATCTCTACCGTTTCTTGAACTGCCGACACCCTTCTTATGAGCCATGTATTACACCTCCTCTATAGGATAATCATATTATGAAGCTATGCCTCTATCTTTTCAATCTTTATCTGAGTATATGGCTGACGATGTCCCTGCTTCTTTCTGTAATCCTTCTTTGGCTTGTACTTGAATACAATTACCTTCTTAGCCTTGCCATGCTTTACAACGGATGCAGTCACCTTGGCACCCTCAACATATGGTGAGCCAACAGTAAGCTTTCCATCGTTTGATACTGCAAGAACCTCGTTGAATTCAACAGAAGCATCAACGTCTGCAGCAAGCTTTTCAACAAAGAGTAAATCCCCTTCCTGAACTCTGTACTGCTTTCCGCCAGTTGCTATTATTGCGTACATTAAAATACACCTCCTCATACCAGTCTCGCCGTGAACCTAGGCACGATAAACGTTTAAAGCCCGCCCCGAGCGGTCTACAAATGACATAATATCACAACACATATATATTGTCAATCTCTTATAGTGTAAATTTCCCTCTCTATTTTATTATCTTGAAGCCTTCCATAGCTTCCTCAGCCACTGCTTTAACGGTTATTTCCCAAAGTGACTCCAGCCTCTGAAAGAAGTCCGGATATTGTTTTGACACCTCCTCCATAGCCTTAATCCCAAGCTTGATGGTTATATGGTCCTCATGAAAATAAAGCTTTCTTTTAGTACACTCCCTCTCAATAGATTTAAGCATGCTGGCTATTGAGGGTTCTTCATATAATTCCTGAGTATACAGCACATCCCTAAGGCATCTGCCCTTTCTTTCCCGGGAAATTTCCACAAGTCCCAGAGATGTCAGTCCATATACCTTATGCCTTGCGCTGTCACTTTTCATAGCCCTTGTTATCTCCTCTATGACAAGGATCTGGCTCTCTTGACGCTCCATATCTATAAAGTCTATAAGTATTATGCCTGAATAGTTATTAATCCTAATAGCATTAGCTATGCATTGACAGGCCTCCAGATTGGTTTGTAAAACTGTTTCCTCCTTGGTTCTGCTGCCAGCATAGTTACCCGTGTTAACATCAAAAACCACCAGTGCTTCAGTCCTATCCGTAACCACAAAGCCACCTGATGGCAGATCAAGCCTTCTGTTTGCATACTTGTGAAGCTGCCTGTAAAGTGCATCATACACCATAGGCTCCTGTTGAAGCTCTACTAAGGCAGAAATACCATTGGCATTGCATAAGCTCTTCAGCCTATCCTTAAGCTTTTCAGAGTTGGTGCATATTTTCTCAATGCCATCCTTTATATACTCCCTGAACACAATGTCTGATATATCCTTAGAATCATATACAAGGCAGGGTGCCTTTATATAGACTGATGTATTCTCAACATAAGCCCATTTCTCTAAAAGTCCTAAATACTCTTCTTTTATGTCTTCTGATGATCTTCCAAAAGCCTCAGTCCTGAATATGATTCCATAGCCTGAGGATAAAAGGCTTTCTCCCAGCTCTATAAGCTCCTGCCTTTTCTCCCCGTTTCTTATTTTAGAGGATATGTTTATGGTTTTATCATTTACAAGCAGCACACAGCTTCTACCAGGTATGCTAAGCCTGTCGGATACCCTGGGGCCTTTATCTCCACTCTCCTCCCTGATAACCTGTACAAGCAGCTCTGTACCTCTTTTAAGATTTCCTGCAGAATTAATACATTCAATCTGAAGAAGTGCATTCTTTTTAATTCCTATATTTACAAAGGCTGCATTAAGCCCGGGCACAAAGTTTTCAATCCTTCCCTTGTATATGTTGCCTGATATGCTGGAGCCGTAGCCCTCGTCTATATATGAATCAATGAGCTCCCCTTCCTCAAATACTCCTAAGGCTGTCATGGATATTCCTGTATCAATATAAAGCTCCTTCATATCTTATCTGCCTGCATAGAACTTATCGAGCCCAACCCACTGCTCCTTGTCTCTGGCATAAAGCTCCTCCCTGGTTATGGATGGATAACCATAGACCTTGTTTTCTGATTTCTCCTTTATCAGGCTGCAAAGTAAATCTGGATTCAGGTTTCCTCTGCTGCCTGAATAAAGCAGGCATTCAAGAGCCATACTGTCATCTGCAAATTCTCTTATCCTGATATCCTTTATAAGAGGCCTTATATCAGTGAGCTTCTCCCCTGACTTAGTTTTCTTCATAACCTTTATCTCAGGCGAAGCCATTATGTCCTTTATAAGCTTCTGAGCATCCTCACGGGTTATGCCATGCTGAAGCACTATGGAGTATCCGGCTCCCTCTACCGCACTCATTGAGGTAGGCTGCTTTCCTTCTATCCTTACCGCTTCTCTTATTTCTATTCCATCCGGCAATGCACCGTTAAGCTTTCCTATAAACTCTCCTATTTCTACTGAACTATCCATGTCCACATCTGCATATTCAGCCAGGCTTCCTATTCCAAGGGACAAGGGCGCCGCAACAGATATGGATGGATGGGGGTTAAAGCCCTGAGAATAGGACAGGGGCAGTTCAGCCCTTCTGAATGCCCTGTGAAGCGTTCTCATGGTGTCAAGATGTGATATAAACCTTGCCGTGCCTATTTTTGTAAATCTAATTAAAATGCGCTCCATTGAAGCATTCACCACCCTTCAGATATTTCTTTATTCCACAGCCTGTGCAGCCCTGTCTGCAGTCATGTGTCAGGGTGGCATCTGCTGCTTTCTTATATTCGCTAATAAGGTACGCCTTGGATACACCCACATCTATGAAATCCCAGGGGAGTACCTCGTCAAGATTCCTCTGTCTATAAGCATAGAATTCCGGGTCAACCCCGCATTCCTCAAATGCCTTCACCCAGCCATCCCAGTTGAACTGGTCCTGCCAGCCATCAAAGCGACAGCCATTTTTGTATGCTGCAGCAAGCACCTTAGACAGGCGTCTGTCTCCTCTTGCAAACACAGCCTCCATAAAGCTTACAGGGCTTTCATGCCAGGCATACTTAACAAACCTGCTTTTTATGCTTTCCTTAAGCAGTGCCTGCTTTTCCCTTAGAGAATCCCTTCTATCCTGTGGTACCCACTGGAATGGGGTAAAGGGCTTTGGAACAAATGAGGAGGTGCTTACAGTCACGCTTAAGCCCTTCTTCCTCTGCTGCTTGGGAACGCCCATATACGCCTCCACAACCTCCTGAGCCAGGCTTGCTATTCCTGCAACATCCTCCATGGTCTCAAATGGAAGCCCTATCATAAAGTACAGCTTTATGGTGCTCCAGCCGGACTGGAATGCGCTGGTTACGGAGTTTATGAGATCCTCCTCCGTTACTCCCTTATTTATAACATCCCTCATCCTCTGGGTTCCTGCCTCAGGGGCAAAGGTAAGTCCGGTTTTCCTTACCTTCTGTATTTCATTTATCAAATCCACAGAGAAGGAATCAATTCTTAGGGATGGCAGGGATACTCCAACCTTCCTGTCCTCATTCTCCTCCATCATCCTCTTAACCAGGTTGTGTATATCAGAATAGTCGCATATGCTTAAGGATGTTAATGATATCTCATCGTAGCCTGTGGCAGCTAATATCTTATCTGCCTGCTCTATGAGAGTATCTGTGCTCTTTTCCCTTACCGGCCTGTAAATCATACCTGCCTGACAGAATCGACAGCCTCTTGTGCAGCCTCTGAAGGTTTCAAGCACTGCCCTGTCATGAACTATCTCGGTTAATGGCACAAGCATCTTTTCAGGATAATATACCTTGTCTAAATCCTCTACTATACGCTTTTCTATTATGTCAGGTGCCTGATCATACAGCTTAACCCTTCCTTTAATGGTTCCATCCTCGTTGTATTCCACATCATAGAAGGCTGGCACATATACTCCCTTTATATGACATATCCTCTTAAGGAAGTCTTCGCGTTCCTCGCCGCTTTCCTTCCATTTTATATATTCATCCACTATATCGCTGTTAAGCTCCTCTCCCTCTCCCATTAGAAAGAAGTCTGCAATCTCTGCAAGAGGCTCAGGATTATAGGCACAAGGTCCCCCGAAATGTATAAATGGCCCATTTTTTCTATCCTTTGCATACACGGGAATGCCTGCCATATCAAGCATGTTTATTATGTTGGTATAGCTCATCTCATACTGTAATGTGAAGCCCGCCAGGTCAAATTCAGCCAGGGAATCTCCTGACTCAAGTGCATAGAGAGGTACATTGTTCTTCCTCATTACCTCCTCCATATCCACCCATGGTGCATACACCCTTTCACAATAGGTATCCTTTCTTTCATTTAGCAGATGGTAAAGTATCCTTATACCAAGGTGGGACATGGCAACCTCGTACACGTCCGGGAAACATATGGCATATCTTACCTTAACCTCTGACGGATTCTTCTTTACCATATTCACCTCACCCCCTGTATAGCGGGCAGGCTTTTCTACGCTCATGAGCATTTCATCTGTTATTCTCGCCATTTCTGACCTCCTGTGTTTTAATATGTTCAATACATTCTTTAATTGTAATGTTTCCATAGCTGCAATAAAGCTTATGCAGCTGTCTTTCATTTATGGTGCCTTTGATTCCTTCTTTATCATCAATAAGGCACACATTATAGTATCTGTTGAAACAGAAACGTTTTACCACATCAACTATTTTTGTTTTTTCATAAACACCTATATTGACGATAGTGACTCTTTTAATGTTCCTGATGTACTCCTGTTTGTAAAGCTCATCCTTTATTATATCTATAGTGGCCTGCCTTATATTTATCAGCGTTATCAAAAGTATATAAACACCAAGACTAAATATGATTATACCATTAATCGTTAATTTATAATATATCAATCCCGAAACAAGTATAACCCCTGTAAGTATTCCGCCACAGAAAGCTGCTATATAAGCCCATAGAAAGCCTACATAAAGTTTAAGCAGAGACTTGACTATCCTTCCTCCATCAAGGAACTCTCCTGGCATAAGGTTAAATAAACATAATGCAAGGTTTATTCTTCCAAGCATGCTGCAGCTTGTGCTTATTGTATTTATTTTACCTTGATCTATAGATGATAGGAAGGAAAAAAGGCAAAAAAAAGCAAAATTAGTCAGAGGCCCTATGACTGATATAATTATATCCTCCCAGGGCCTTACAAATTCCTCCTTAAGGGCTGCACTGGTACCAAATGGAAGCAGCTGCAGCCTGCCCCATCCATAACCCAGAAGCCTGGCAGCAGCCATATGAGCAAGCTCATGAACAATCACGAAAATAAAAGAAATCCACAAACTCCTGGAATATAATCCAGTTATTGCTATAAGCAATACTACTGCCAGAATTGCAGCTGTTCTTTTTTCAGCCATCTTATACGCTGCTGCTAGCTAATATATATGGCTCTGGGTCTACTGCACTGCCATCTATAAGTATCTCAAAATGCAGATGGGGTCCCGTTACCTTTCCTGATTCTCCAGAATAGGCTATTATCTGGCCCTTTTCCACTACCTCACCAGGCTCCATGGCATCCTCCGCAATTTTGCTTAAATGTGCATAACGAGTTGTACACCCATTCCCATGGCTTATTAGTATGGTGAGGCCGTAATTCTCATCATTTTTCCATTCTACAACAGTCCCCGGCATAACTGCCAATACAGGAGTGTTAACAGGTGCTGCTATGTCAATTCCCGTATGGGTCTCCTCCTGATTATCTATGGGACTTTCCCTATCACCATAATGGCTGGTTATGTTTATAATGCCACTTATAGGGTTACTTCCAAGCACTATGGCAGGTGTGGTGTTGTCCTTGCCATCTTCTGATTTGTCCTTCTCACCTGCAGCAGATTTACCCTCATCTAATATGTTCTGAAGGGTACCTTTGAAGCCGCCAAAGGCCTGCTCTGCCTTTTGAGTCATGTCAAAGTAAAAAAATCCCTTTGCCTTAGTGTTTATGCTCTCCCCTGTTTTGCTATTGGTATACCTAAGGAGAATCAATATAAGCATAATTGACAGAACCACCGCCAGCTGTCTTGGCAGCTTTTTCAGCAATCCTGCCGACTCCTCCTTATTCCTTGGCTTGAACTGATTGGAATAATACATACCCTTTTACCTCCTGTTATCTTCAGCCTTACTGCATTAAATAACACTATAATGTTGAACTTGGTATATTATATTAAAGGGCATGTACATAAATGCAAAAATCCTCCCAAAAGGGAGGATTTAGTACATTCTGTTATTTGAATTTCTTCTCCAGTGACTCCATGAGCAGATGGGCTGTTCCCAGGTTTGTAGCAAGTGGTATGCTGTGCACATCGCAGAGCCTAAGAAGTGCTGAAACATCAGGCTCATGAGGCTGTGCTGTCAGCGGGTCACGGAGAAATATTATCATATCCATCTGTCCTCCCGCTACAGCTGCACCTATCTGCTGGTCTCCACCCATGGGACCCGACAGGAATCTGTATATACTAAGCTGTGTATTTTCTATAATCAGCTTTCCGGTAGTTCCTGTAGCAAAAAGGTTATGCTCTCTTAGGGTGTTTTCATATTGCTTTGCAAACTCAATCATATCCTTCTTTTTCTTATCATGTGCTACCAGTGCAATGTTCATATAATCAACTCCTTGAAAATTTCAGCTTCTGTCTTCTTATTCCTACATTTAGTATGAGTGCTATGGAGATTACATTTGTTAGAAGGGAGCTTCCGCCATAGCTCATAAACGGAAGAGGTATTCCCGTAATAGGCATAAGCCCTATATCCATTCCAATATTCTGCAGAACCTGGAAGGCCAGCATTGATATAATTCCTATAATCATATAGTATCCAAACCTATCGTTGGATGATCTGGCAATCTTTATTGCCCTCATGATAATATTCAGATATAGGAGCAGCAGTATGGCACAGCCCAAAAATCCCCATTCCTCTGCAAATACACTGAATATGAAGTCAGTATGGCTTTCAGAAATAAAGTTTCCATTTACCAGATCGGTCTGCTCAAGTCCTCTGCCATAAAACATACCTGACCCTACAGCAAGCTTTGCATAATAGGCATCCATTCCGGTGTTCATAATATCAGTCTCAGGGTGAAAGAAAACCCTTATCCTGTTCCATTGGTATGGCTTCAAGAAGCTAAGGTATTGGTCAAGGTTCTGCTCAATAATCACAAAGGCTGCAACAATAACAGTTCCTATGCTTCCTACCACTCCCCATACTATCTTAGAATTAAGTCCTCCTATAAACAGCATTGCAAATATGGTTACAGCAAATATAATGTTTGTTCCTGTATCTGGCTGGAGCTCTATAAGTATCATAGGTATTAGGGCATATACTCCTATTTTGGCAATATTCTTCCATGAGTTTAT
Source organism: Bacillota bacterium (assembly GCA_023415335.1). Classification (GTDB taxonomy): domain Bacteria; phylum Bacillota; class Clostridia; order Clostridiales; family Caloramatoraceae; genus JAEZLD01. Next base: position 24,926 of record JAEZLD010000083.1, read on the forward strand.
GTCCTCCATCTCCTCCATCATCTTGGCCAGAGCAATTATAACCACTATTTTCGCTACCTCTGAGGGCTGGCCTCCTATGCCACCAAAGCCTAACCAGCTTTTTGCATTGTTTCTAACTGATCCTACCAGAAGCACCAATACAAGCAGCGCTACTGAAAAAATGTAAAGCACCTTATAATAGCTTCCTATGGTAGTATAGTCCACCAGAAGCACTAGTACACCTATGACGCATGATATAATCAGCCACATAGCCTGGGTTATTGACAAGGCATAAGATCCTGTGGCACTTTTGATGGTATATATGCCTATTGCACATATAGCCAGCATACTGAGTACTATGCTGAAGTCAATATTCTTCAGAAGCATTAATCTACTACGCATATATACACTTCCTTGTTTGTTTTATGAGACTTTATTATTTTTTTGCCTGTTATTATAGCAATAACACATTATAGCATGGATTTGCAAAAAATAAAATAAAAAAGATAAGATCACTCTTATCTTCTTTATTTTTACTATTTTGTTTCCTTCATTTTCTTTATAGGAATGTTAGCAACAAGGGCAGTGGATTTTTTGTTGCCCTCAGGCTCTTTAACTATTTCTATTTTTATATCTCCATCTATTTCCGCATAGTTGGATATAACTCTTAAGATATCACCCTTAACCATATCAAGGAACCTGGGTGATATGTCTGCCCTGTCATGTATAAGTATGAGCTTTAATCTTTCCTTTGCCACGTCCTTTGAAGGAGTGTCCTTGCTAAACATTTTAAATAAATCCATATGAAACCTCCTTACTTACCGAGAAAGAATTTTTTTATTGCACCAAGGAAGCCAGTGTTTTCTTCCTCAAGGTTAAGCAGGGGTACTTCTTCTCCCAAAAGCCTTTTTGCAATGTTCATATACGCCTGTCCAGCTTTTGACGTTTCATCGGTTACCGCTGGCTCGCCTCTATTGGTAGAAACAACTATCTTCTCATCATCCGGCACTATTCCCAGCAGCTTTATTGCCAGTATATCTGTCATATCATCAATGTCAAGCATCTCACCTTTTTTAGTCATCTCATATTTTATACGATTAACAACAAGCTGATGGTCTTCAAGTCCCTTTGTTTCCAGTTTTCCAATAATTCTATCGGCGTCCCTTACTGCAGATACCTCAGGCGTCGTTACCACAATTGCCTTATCTGCTCCTGCTACCGCATTTTCAAAGCCTGCCTCTATTCCTGCAGGACAATCTATTAATATAAAGTCGAACTCTTTCTTTAATGATTCAATAAGATTAAGCATCTGCTCTGGTGAAACAGCAGTCTTATCCTTAGTCTGTGCGGTTGGCAGAAGGTAAAGGTTATCCAGTCTCTTGTCCTTTATCATAGCCTGCTTAAGCCTGCAGGTGCCTTCAACAACATCCACCAGGTTATACACTATTCTGTTTTCCAGTCCCAAATGTAAATCAAGATTCCTAAGACCTGTATCTGCATCTATTACAACAACTTTCTTCCCAAGTATTGCTAGTGCAGTACCTATATTTGCGGTGGTGGTAGTTTTTCCAACTCCACCCTTTCCCGATGTTACCACTATTGATACTCCCATGTAAAATCCTCCTATCTATTTTGCGTTTATATAATTAACCGCTGCCTAAACATATTTATTGGGTAGGTATGGTTCAACCACAATCATGTTGTCAATAATCCTTGCAACCTCAGGTATCTTTGGTTTATCCGATTCATATTCATCAGGTGCCCTAGCAATAAGCTCAGCAATCCTAAGCTGTGAAGGCTGCAGGCTATAGGCTGCAACAAATGCCTTCCTGTTTCCTGAAGAACCTGCATGGGCTACTCCACGGAGCACTCCAAGCACTACTATGTTACCCTCAGCCATTACCTCTGAACCCGAATTCACATCACCTATTACAACAAGGTTGCCTTCAAATGCTATGTTCTGCCCGGATCTTATAGTACTCGTTATAAATTTGGTATTTCCCTTCTCAATTCCTTGGAATACCTTACTTTTTGGGGACTCCTCCTTTTTTTTGACGTAGCTTACTGTAATGTTAAACCTTTCAATAAGCTCTTTCTCCAAGGATTTTAGTTCTCCCTGGGGAATTTTCTTATCAATGTCTATTATTGAAAGCTTGCAGCCAGTAAAAAAATCACCGCCACGTTCTATTTTTCCAATGAGCTCCCCTTTAATTTCTTCATAGTTATCAGTATTTATGTATGCAACAATCCCATCCTTATTGCCCTTAAGAAGAACCTTATCCATTACAAACCTCCATAACCGCTATAGTTTTATTATTCTTCACAACATTAATTTTTCCTTCTTAAATTCATAAATAATATTAACCAAAATTCAGATTTGTTGTTAAATACTGCAGAAATAATGGAAAGCCCGCTTTTTCTCAAAGCGGGCTTTCCACTTATGGTAGAGGAATGGGTACTTTAAGCTTCCTAAACAGATGCATACCCCTTCTTTTTCTACTAAAATAAAATTCTATGGAGTTGTGGTGACAGGCTCTGTTCCTGTAGTCGGCTGAGCTGCAGGCTTGTTAAGTCCAAAATACTCATCATATATTGCCTTAACAACTTGAGATGTATAGTATCCCTTGTTTCCATCATATACAACTGCAACTACTGCTATTTCTGGATTATCATATGGAGCAAAGCTTGCAAACCATCCATATGCAGCTCTTCCAACTACTGAAGAGTTTGAACTAAACTCTGCAGAACCGGTTTTTCCTCCTGTTTTTATGGGGTAGTTTCTAAATACTGATGCAGCCGTTCCACCTTCCTCAGTAACCTTTCCCATTCCTTCCTTTACTATTCGAATAACCTCAGGGTCCAGCTCAACCTGTGACATTGCCTTTGGCTCCACTGTAGATACAACATTGCCATCAGAATCACGTACTTCCTTTATAAGATGGGCTGCATATTTGGTTCCTCCATTAAGCCAGGTGCAGTAGAACTGTGCCATCTGCAGTGGCGTAAGTGATGTAGAGCCCTGCCCTATTGCGATGTTCAAGGCATCTCCTGCATATGAGGAACCAGATTCAAAGCTTGAAACCTGTTGCTTTATATATTTCTGTGCCTTTTCATTAGAGATACCTATTTTCTCTAATGAAGACTGGTCATACTTATTATACATAAACATGTCATATAGGGTATTGTACTCCTCTGTTCCTTCTATGAAGGTGTATCCTCCATAGCTTATATCAGTAAGCTTTTTCATCACCCTACTCAGAGTGCTTCCTATTGTTTTTCTCTTTGTCTCCATAGGATTTCCTACAGTTCCGGTGTTTTCAGAAATTTCTATTCCTGTACTTGGTCTTGATGATGATGGTTTGTCAGGGTCTGTACTGATTCCAAGGCTATATGCCCATTTTGACAATCCGCTTTGTCCAAGCCTTCTTCCCAGTTCATAAAAATAATAGTTACAGGAAACCTGAAGGGCTTTCCTAACATCCACATTTCCATGGGTTGTTCCATAGTCCGAATATATCCAGCATCTTCCTGCAAAGCTTCCATACTTATATATACCCTGGTCATACACATAATCATTGGGACCTATTACCTTATCCTCAAGACCTGCAATTGCAGTCAGTACTTTAAAGGTTGAACCTGGAGGCGCTGTTCCTGCAGTTGCATAGTTAAACATGGGCTTTGGCACCGTGTCATATGGATCCTCCAATCCAGGAAGAAAATACTTCTCGTATATGGAATAATCGGTTATGCCTCCCGTTTCTGCAAATACATTAGGGTCATAACCTGGCCTGCTGGCCAATGCTAATATCTCCCCAGTATCGATGTCCATTACAATTACGGCGCCTCTGTTAGCATTAGGGAAGGACTTTCCATATTCCCCGCTCCTTATTTTTGCCATAGTTTCATCAAGCACATTCTCCGCTACCTTCTGCAGATTTGCATCGATGGTAGTAACTACAGTATCCCCTGGTATTGCATCAGTCTCACCAGTAACACTAAGCTTTCTTCCAAGCTTGTCAACCTTTATATATTCTATACCTGGCTCACCCCTAAGGGCTATTCCAAGGTCGCTGTTGTTTTCACATACAGACTCAAGACCTGTTTTCCCAATGAGCTCGCTGCTCACATCATATCCAAGTCCTGAATACTTCTCTACCTCTGAATTAGTGCTTATCCTACCAACATAACCTAAAAATGCAGAACCCAGTTCACCATAAGGATAGTATCTTATGGATGCAGTCTTTATAGATATTCCATCCAACTTACTGTTTAAAGCCTCAACCTCAAATGCAGTATCCCTGTCAACATTACTGGCTATGGTTATATCCTGATACTGTTTATAGGATATGCTCTTTATAGCCTGCCTTAAGGCAACTATCTTTAAAAGCACCTGGTCATTTATCTCAGTACCCTCTGCCGGAGTACCATCCTCCTTAAGGGTGATTATACCAAACTTTTCACCAAGCTTATACACGGTGTGGACAGCATCCAGTCCTGTATCTATATTGTTGCTCTCCTTGAAGGAATCCTCCAGCTTTTTTACAGCCTCTTCTGTACTGCCACTATATGTGAATTTGAAGGTTCCTGTAGATTCATCGTAGCTTATAGGAAGGGAGCCAGCGTTTATCTTCCCTTCCTCACCCTTTTTATACAATATATTAACCACATCTATAAATGTCTGGTTCATTGTATTTGTCTTTTTAGAGGAATAAGAATAAGCAATATTAAAGCATTGCTTATTCGTCGCAAGCTCTGTGCCATTCCTGTCTAGTATTTTTCCTCTCGGGGCAGTAGTAGCAACCTCTCTATCTGAGGTTTCCTCTGCCATTATTCTGTAATCCTCGCCTCTTATTACCTGCAGATAGGCTAACCTGACCAGCAGGATTGAGAATACAAGGAATACTATTCCTATAAATACTTTTACCCTTATATTTTTTATCTTCACGCTATCACCCTAATTAAAACTTCCATTCTCTTTTCATTACCTCTGTATTGCATATCCTATATACTATCTTGAATATAGGAATACTTATAATTGCATTAAGAATGCTTTCAGTTAGAATAATCTGCATTATATCATTTCCAAAATCGTGCTTTATGGATATGATATAAAGGTATCCAAAGTATAAAAGACCTTTTACTATCGTAGCCATAAAGGTAAAAAAAACTGTCACGAATATGGAATTTCTATACATCCTTTGCTCGAGAAAGCTTATAACATATGCTATAAGAAGATATACCACTGTATTTATTCCAAAAGCCGATGGGAAAAATGAATCTCGGATGATGCCAGTAAGAAGTGCTGCTCCAACACATTCAAAATCCTCCCGCAGTATGGAGAGGCAAATGATATATACAAATACCGCATCGAAGGCTGCGCCGAATATGTTTATGTTTGAAAATATAGCTTGCTGCAGCATTATTACTGTCAAAGAGGTAATAAGCAGAACTCCTATTTTTTTCATATACCTCTCTCCCCTACTCCGTTATTACGAGAACCTTCTCAAGTCTAGAAAGGTCGGCAACAGGATCAAGGTATACTACCTTCATCAGCTTAGCCTCATCATCTTCGATGCTTTGAATATAGCCGATAAATATATCGGATGGGACTATGTGGCTTTCATCTGACACCACGTTTGAGGTGACAACTGCATCACCAACCTTAGCAGTACTGGTCAAAGGCACGTATTTCATCCTGCACTGAGTCTCGCTTCCTGAGTTACCCAATCCAGACACCACTCCGGTATCCCCTGTTGTTGCTATCATTGCAGGAATATTTGCACTCTGATCCATAACAGTAATTACTTTTGATGTATTGGCAGTAGTTTCATATACCTTCCCAACAAGGGCTTTACCGTCAGTAACATACTGTCCTTCCTTTACTCCATCGTTTTCTCCCACATCAAGTGTTATTATGTGAAACCAGTTTTCTCCTACCCTGCCTGTTACATTTGCACCTACCATGGATAAATCTGCATGCTCATCCTTAAACTTAAGTAGACCGTTAAGTTGTTCGTTTTCCCTGGTGTACCTATCATAGTCCACCAGCTTTCCATTAAGCTCCTGGACCCTTGTCTTCAGCTCACTATTTTCTTCCCTAGTTGAGGCAATTGAAGAGATGTAATAAAAAACATTGCTGATTCTTTGTCCCGCAGCATATACATACTTCTGCACAGGCGAAATAGCGCCACTTATAATTTGCTGTATCGTGCCAGTGTTCCCATCCCTGCCTGCAGTAATTCCAATAAATATGGTAAATGCAAGACAAAGAACAAGCACTATGGTTAGCAACTTGTTCTTTATAAAATCCATCTAACTCACTCCACTACCTGGAGCCATAGCGTCCGGCTCCATATTTGTCAATATGTTCAAGAGACTTACCCGCACCAAGAGCCACACAATCCAGTGGAGACTCTGCAATATGAACAGGCATATGTGTTTCCTTATTTATAAGAAGGTCTAGTCCATGCAGGAGAGCCCCTCCTCCTGTCAGCATTATTCCCTTATCCATAATATCTGCTGCCAGCTCTGGAGGTGTCTTTTCAAGGGTTGATTTAATAGCATCTATTATGGAGCTAACAGGCTCGTTTAATGCTTCCCTTACTTCAGCTGAGGAGATAGATATTATCTTTGGAAGTCCTGTAATAAGGTCTCTTCCCTTGATTTCCATATCTCCTTCGTTTTCTGTCTCATAGGCAGAGCCTATCTCCAGCTTTACCTTCTCAGCAGTTCTCTCTCCAATCATAAGGTTATATTCCTTTTTAATATAGGCAATTATAGCCTGATCAAGCTCATCTCCTGCCATCCTTAAGGACTTGCTGGTAACAATTCCACCAAGGGATATAACCGCAACCTCAGTGGTTCCACCACCGATATCAACCACCATGCTTCCTGTTGGTTCTACTACAGGAAGGCCTGCTCCGATAGCTGCAGCCATAGGTTCCTCCATAAGAGTAACGGTCCTTGCCCCTGAGCTGTATGTTGCCTCCTCAATAGCCCTTCTTTCAACCTCAGTTACTCCTGAGGGAAAGCATACAACTATTCTTGGCCTTACAAACAAACCGCTGCTTGAAACCTTCTTTATGAATCTTTCAAGCATCTGCTTTGTTACATCAAAGTCTGCAATCACGCCATCCTTAAGTGGGCGTATTGCAACAATGTTTCCAGGTGTCCTTCCAATCATTTCCTTGGCTTCCTCTCCGGCAGCCAGCACCTGTCTTGTATTATCGTTTCTTATAGCAACAACAGAGGGTTCCCTAAGGACTATACCCTTGCCTCTAACATACACCAATGTATTGGCAGTTCCCAAATCAATTCCTATATCTCTTGATATTCCAAATAATGACATATTATTAGCTCCTCTCAATTTTTATCCTGCGTATATTATAGTATTCCCCGTTCCTTCAGGCTTATATAACTACCATTCCCAATAATTAAATGGTCCAGAAGCTCGATTCCTACAAGCTTTCCTACCTCGTGAAGTCTTTTGGTTATGTTTATGTCCTCCTGGCTTTCAGAAGGATCTCCTGAAGGATGGTTATGGCATACAATAATGGATGAACAGCTTTTTCTTATGGCCTCAGAGTATACCTCCCTTGGGTGAACAATGGATGAGGCGAGGCTTCCTATAGACAAGTCCTTGACTTCCATTACATAGTTTTTTGTATTAAGGAAAATCACCCTTAGGTGCTCCTTATTCAGATATCTCATATCCTCCATGACAAGCTCTGCAGCATCTGCCGGAGAGGTAATCTTATACCTGTTGTCAGGTCTATAATTCTTAAGTCTTTTTCCCAGTTCAATTGCTGCCTTTATCTGGGCTGCCTTAACCCTTCCGATTCCTTTCTCCTGCCGCAGCTCAGGCACTGTGCAGGAGGATAGAAAGCCCAAGCCCTGGCTGGTACTCATAAGTCTTGATGCAAGAGTAATAGCGTTTTGCTCCCTTGATCCGGTCCTTATAATTATTGCCAGCAACTCTGCATTTGAAAGGGCTTCTGCACCATACTTAATTAGCCTCTCAAGAGGCCTGTCTTCAGATGGTATCTCCCTGATTCTAAGATTTCCTTTTGACATTTTACACTTCCTCCGCTAAATAATAAACCCATCCCCCTTAGGACAACGTTTAAATCCGTTTTGGAAGCCCTATTTATACTATAAGACAGATACTTGGAACTTTTCAAGCATACAGCTTAACTTATACAATGGCAGACCTACCACATTAGTATAGCAGCCCTCTACCTTTTTTACCAGAACAGTGCCAATTCCCTGTATTCCATAGGCTCCTGCCTTTCCATAAGGTTCCCCTGTTGATATATAGTTTCTTATAGTATTCTCTGTAAGATTCTTAAAGCTTACCAGGGTAACTTCATGATCAAGCCGTATAACTCCAGTAGCCGCATCAATTAATGCAAGTCCGGTAATAACCTTATGTTGTCTTCCACTGAGGTGGCTCAACATGGAAAATGCCTCTTCTTCACTTGAAGGCTTTCCCATTATTCTGTTATCCAGAACCACAATGGTATCTGCTCCTACAACCAACCCTTCTTTTAACCTTAAAGCCACATCCTTAGCCTTCATTAGAGCAAGCTGCTCTGCCTTGTGCTGGGGTGTACCTTCTATTGCATCGATATTTTCTTCAATACCACTTATCTGTATAGTAAAAGGCAGGTTAATCTGTTCAAGTAGTTGGCTTCTTCTAGGTGACTGGGATGCCAGTATAATACTTCTCATCCATGTACACTCCTTAATTGCTGTCTTTGAAAAATACCTGGTATGGTCTCTTTACAGTTTTTTATAAATGAAAAACCCTATAAGCATTCCTGCAAGTGATGCTATGTTTACATTAAAGCTTATGCCAAATGTAAGCTTTATAAAATGCAGGTCCAGATTAAGAGGATTCGTCATTCCTACTACCAAGCTCCTGCCTATAAAGGCAAGCTGGGAAGCATTGCTGACTGTGAGTTCCCCTATGGCAGCTCCCACAAGCCCAAATATAAGGAGAAGAGCTACCAGATACCATCCATTTTTAAAGCTGCGAGAATTTTTTGCCATATTCTCACCTCATTATAATTATTGATATAGTTATTGCATTTTAAACAAATAATTATAATTTTCTACCTAAATAGTTTATCATTTAAAGCTGTTATGTACAAGGCATTTATTCATCTTTAATAAATAATAAGAAATTTAACATTCTCCATATCAAATATTTTATTCAAGAAAAACCCGTCCTTCAGGACAGGTTTATCCATAATGGTTTCTCACCCAAAATTCTTACTTCTTCATTTCCTCAACCATATTACCATATCCTACTATGCACTCCCATGCCAGCTTAACTTGCTTGTCCATATTATCCCCCTGCTTCGGATACTCCTCTGAGCTTTCAAGAAGAAAGCTGTTAAAGGCCTCAGCCTTTTCTCCTGCTTTATTCTTGATTATATCATACTGCTTTCGTACGGCTGAGGTGTATGCCTCAAGAAGTTCTATATTATGTTTGTCCAGCTTCTGTCCATTGGATGAGTACTCCAGCATTGTATTAATAAGTTCCCCCGCTGCAGTTATGTATTCCCTTTCCTCCTTAGACATTCCGGAAAGAGATGTCTCATCTGCTTCAAAGGCCTTACATAAGGTTATATAGCCTGACTGCTTCAGTTTGGTATCGTATTCCTCCAGACTGTTTTTTTCATCCGTTGCAGCTGCAACGACCCTATATACTTCCCCATCTTTAATAGATATGGCCTTAAACCCTGCGGATGTAATCTGGGAGGCCAGCATCTCTGCATTATCCTTATTGGAAAACACTCCTGCCTGCAGCAGGTAGAAGCTATATGCTTTTCCAGAAGGAATTACAACATCAGTTGCACTAGCCCTTGCCTGTTCGCTTAAATAAGGAACTACAATAAGTTTATTAATTATTCCCGCTCCCAGTATAGCCATAGCAGGAAGCACTACAAAAAAAAGAAGCACTACCCTCAGCTTTGGGCTTATATTGTGTATGTTGATATTGCACATTCTAAGTTTATTAAGTCTAAAGTATTTCATTTTTCTTCCTCCTTCATATACCATTTATTTTTTTACTATGTATATGCAGGAGAACAATAAAAGAGCACCATATGGTGCTCTTTTATTGTAATAATCTTACTGCCCCTTTGTATTTTTGATACCCACTGCTTCCAAGTGATGATATTACAACCCCTGTTCTGCTGTTAGCTGCGTGTATAAACTGGTTGCTTCCTATATAGATACCTACATGACTTATACCTGCGGTATAGGTTTCGAAAAATACTAAATCCCCTGGCTGAAGCTCGTCCTTTGATACTGCAACCCCATATTTAGCCTGTGATGTAGCTGAATGTGGCAGGGATATTCCTGCTGCTGTTGCATAAATATATTTGACAAAGCCTGAACAGTCAAACCCGCTTGGTGATTCACCGCCCCATACATAAGCCGAACCTTTATATTGCAGGGCTAATTCAACCACTGCGCTGGTACTGCCGCTTCCTGCATAGCTTCCCGAGCCTTTTGCTGCGGAAGAGGTGGAGCTTGAGCTTGATGAAGAGGAACCTCTTGATGATTTAGTGGTTCCACTACTGGCAACCTGTTTTGGTGCCTGTGTCGGCGTTGGTTCTGGAGTTGGTGTAGGAGTAGGCAATGCTGCTATAGCAGCTTCTGCTCTTTTATCAAACTCCTGCTTTTTGGTGTCCATATCCAGAATTTTGGTTCTTGTCTCAATTAATGCCTCTTCTAAAACAGTTGTATGATTCGCTGCTTCAGCTGCGGCTTTAGCTGAGATCTTCTGAGCACGCACTCCGATTGTACCTGATGCTACTATCAATGCTGTCAGGACTGCTGCTGCAGCTGTCATTTTTTCGTTTTTAAACATGTGTTCCTCCTAACAGCCTCCGGAGTTAGCTGACGGGTTAGGGAAGGAGTACCCCTCCGGCAAAGCCGGATTCACCCCAAAACTGGTTCCTCCGTACCCATAAGATGGGATTCGGCTTGTTTACTTTTACCTACTTAATTATATGCGCTTTAATGAAAAAAATCAAATTATATATGTAAATTTACACATAATTAATAACCCATATCCTGTTTTATGAGTATTATAATCCCTCTTCCGGGAGCGTTCTGCCTGTATGTAACCACATAATGGTTGCAAATCCTCTCTGGGGAATCACAATCCATACATTTTCCGACAGTAGTGCATGGAGTTCTTTTACTTAAGCGCTTAGTGTTCATTGGTGCAGCCTGATTTCTTACCCTGGCATAAGCCTCGTCAAGGCTCTTGACGATTTTATTTACTCCGGCAACCACCACAACCTTCTTAGGCCCGAATGTCATGGCTGCAACCCTGTTTCCATTGCCGTCAAGATTCACAAGCTCACCACCCTCAGTTATAGCGTTGCTACTGGATATATAGTAATCTGCAAAGAAGCACTCCCTGAAAAGCTTTCCCATTTCTTCACCAGTCAGTCCTTCCTTGTACCTGTCGAGGAAGTTATAATCTCCATTTCTAAGCAGTTCAAGCACTCCTGCTTCTATAATGGTCATGGAACCGCCAACAGACACAATACTGCCCTTTTCTATTATTTCCTTAAGCTTGTCCACCGCTTCTTCAGATGACTCTACCACAAATACCTGATAATTATTTTTTTCTAATGCGGCCTTGGTCCTTTTTATTTTTTCCTCTATGAACCATTGTGTATTCTTGTCCATAATTTTACCCCCTTTTTTCGTATATGATTGTTCCCCATTCATTTTCATATATATTCTTAGCTATCCTTGCAATTCCATAGCCTCTTGAAGACCAGAAATCCCTTCCTCTTTTGTTAGCCTGCATTACAATTACATAGAAATCTCTTGCATTAAAGTTTGAAAGGAAGTATTTCTCCAGGCATTCCACCACACTTGTACCGACTCCTATGCCCCTGTATTTCTCCATAAGTATAAACGAAAGTATCCAAAGCTCCACTCTGTTTTTATTCTCTAGTCTCCCCTTAATGATTCCAGCAAACTCTCCATCCACATATACCCCGCAGAAAAACTCCAGGGAGGAAAGCAGAGTTTCCATGTATCTCTCCTCCACATCCTCATATGTAAACTCGCTGTCCCTGCCCATAGCCAGGCAGCTTTCCATAGACTCATTTACGCATTGTATTATAGAGTAAAGGTTACCATGTTCGATATTCTTTATATCTATGTTTCCATGCTCTATTTTTACCGGAATCACAAGATCACCTCCCCCAAACAAATATATGAGAGTTACTATATTTTTATATTCTATAAAAAGCTTTCTTTTCCTTCATGATAATGTAATTAAAAAAAATTAGATAAAAAAAAGAGGCTTCACGCCTCTTAAATTTTCATTTTTTATTATCCAAAATACCGTTACTCATATTTTGACACCTATCCATAGATAGGTGGGTATCCTCATGAGTGCTTCAACCTTCCCATTACACATGATGGGCATGGTTTCCACAACCAATATCAGATTCCCTTATTAAAGCTGTAGGTTCAAAATAAGAGCCCGCGAATATTTCAGAAAATGGTGCGGAGAGCGGGACTTGAACCCGCACGGGATACCCACACGCCCCTCAAACGTGCGCGTCTGCCAATTCCGCCATCCCCGCTCGACACAATTATTTTATCAGATGCTTATTATCCTGTCAATACTTATATATAAATACTCTTCAAATTACATTAGTCCCCTTTATACAGGAATTTATATATACTATAGTTTTTACTTACCTTTTTCACATAGCTTTTGGTTTCACTAAAGGGTATATCATCAACCCTGAATTCTTCCCCTTCATCATGTTTCTCCAGCCATCTCCTTACATTGCCCTCTCCTCCATTATAGGCAGCTAGTGCAAGAACCAGGTCCCCCTTAAAATCACTAATCAGCTTTGACAGATAAAAACAGCCATACCTTATGTTTGTCTCCTTCTCATAAAGCATATTTTCTGAAAAATCCTTATCTCCAAGGAGTTTTGAAAGATACTCCCCTGTGGATGGCGTGATCTGCATTAAGCCTTTAGCCCCCTTAGAGGAGGTAGCATAAGGATTAAACTTACTTTCTATTTTTATTACTGAATATACCAGCATTGGGTCAAGGCCATACTCCTGTGAGTAATACTCTACTGTCTTCTTGTTTTGTATGGGATACAGCCTATTCATTATTGGTCTATACACAAGACCCAGTAATATTATTACAACAGCTGCCGCCAGTAATATTTTTTTAGCCATTACACTCCTCCAGACACCTTATTGCATTAATAACTTTTTCCAGCTGGCTTCTTGTATTATCAAGGCTCCCACTGTTGTCAATCACATAATCTGCATATTTTCTTTTTTCCTCAAAGTCCATCTGTGAGGAAATCTTTTTAAGTGCAAGCTCCCGGGAAATGTTATCCCTCTCCATGAGCCTGCTTACCTGGGATTTGCTATCTGCATAAACCAGCACCACCCTATCTGCCATGCCGTTTATCCCACTTTCAATAAGCAGGGGGGCATCAAGAACACAAAGCATCTCTCCTCTGGCAGAAAGGGCGTTTATGTCCCTGTTTATCTCCTCTATTATAGCAGGATGTGTTATGGAATTAAGAAGCTTTAGCTTTTCACTATCATTAAATACAAGCTGTCCTAAAGCCTTTCTGTCTAAGGCCCCTTCAGGACTTATAACGCCTTCTCCAAACTCACTTTTTATCCTTTCAAGAACAGGGCTGCCCATTTCAACCACTCTTCTTGATATAACATCCGCATCCACTATAGGAAGCCCCATTTTTCTAAGCATGGATGATATAGTAGATTTGCCGGAGGCTATTCCTCCTGTAAGTCCTATTACAAACACTCTGTCACCTACTTTGCTTCATACCAGTTTTCTCCCCAGTTTATGTCCACATTCATGGGCACACTGAGCCTAACTGCACCTTCCATCTGCTCCTTTAAGAGCTTTCTTACCTGCTCAATTTCATTCCTGTGTACTTCAAGTATAAGCTCGTCGTGTACCTGGAGTATAAGCTTGGATTTGAACCCCTGCTGCTTTAGCATATTATCGACCCTAACCATGGCAATCTTTATTATGTCAGCCGCTGTTCCCTGGATAGGAGTATTCATAGCCAGTCTTTCTCCAAAGCCTCTTGTGTTGTGGTTCGAGGAATTTATTTCAGGTATATACCTTATTCTATTCATAAGGGTCCTTACAAACCCGTTTTTCTTTCCCTCTTCAACTGCACTGTCCAGGTATTCCTTTATCTTCTTACATCTTCTAAAGTAATTTTCTATATAGCTCTTGGATTCTTTTCTAGATATCTTTAAATCCCTTGCCAATCCAAAGTCACTTAGTCCATACATTATTCCAAAGTTCACAGCCTTCGCCCTGCTCCTCATCTCATGGGAAACCTCGTCAAGAGGCATTCCGAACACCTCAGAAGCCGTCCTTGTATGTATGTCCTGCCCCTTCCTGAATGCATCTATAAAGCTCTCATCCCCTGATATATGGGCCAGCACCCTCAGTTCTATCTGGGAATAGTCTGCAGACATTATAACATATTCCTCTGAGGATGGCACAAATGCCTTTCTTATGCGCCTTCCCTGCTCCATCTTAATAGGTATGTTCTGTAGGTTCGGGTCAGTGCTGGAGATTCTTCCTGTTGCAGTTACTGTCTGGTTAAAGGTTGAGTGTATTCTTCCATCCTCCCCTATGCAGGATATAAGCCCATCGGTGTAGGTAGACTTCAGCTTTACCAGTCCCCTGTAGCTTAAAATCTTTTCAACAATCTCATGCTGGCTTGATAACTCCTCCAGCACCTCAGCATCCGTGGAATAGCCCGTCTTGGTCTTCTTAATTACCGGAAGGTTCAGCTTTTCAAACAGTATTACTCCAAGCTGCTTAGGAGAGTTTATGTTAAACTCCTCCCCCGCCAGGTTATATATGTCTGAGGTAAGGTTACTTATCTCCTTTCCCAGTTCATCTCCCATGTCCTCAAGAGTCTTTCTATCCACCTTAAAGCCATTTACCTCCATATCCGACAGGGTATCCACAAGAGGCATCTCTATATCATAGAATAGCTTTTCCATATCAAGCCTTCCAATTTCCTTAAGCATGGCTTCCTTTATGACTGGAAGTTTTTCCACAAAAAGTGCAGCAACCTGGTTTCCATTGCTCTTATCCTCAGCTATGGTGATTCCTGCATACCTGTATATAAGCTCTCCCATGCTGTAGCTGCTCTCGGAGGGGTTTAGAAGGTAAGCAGCAATCTCACCATCGAAATCCAGCCCATTAAGCTCCATTCCATTTCTTTTTATAAGATTATAGATAGACTTTCCTCCATAGGTGTTCTTTACTATGGATTCATCCTTAAGGGCAGCCTTAAGCTTATGTATGTCATCCTTGGAAACAAAGCAGGCCCCTGACGCTATGATGCCAGAGTGCTCCTTGTTATCATATGCCAGCACAAAGTCCAGTCTTTTCTCTGTTTTAGCCTTCTCTACTATACTATTTATGTCAGGCTTCATGTTAAGCTCTGGAAGCTCCGTTTCATGGGAGGCTTCTCCAGTACCTTCTTTAATCTTGTTCATGAGGCTCTTAAAGCCAAACTCTGTAAACAGCTCCCTTAGCTTTGCAGTGTTTTCATCCTTAAGCCTCATATCCTCAAGCTCAGCCTCAATTGGGACATTCCTGTCGATGGTCGCCAGCTGTTTGCTCATTATGGCATCCTCTTTATGGCTTTCCAGGTTTTCCTTCAGCTTCTTGCCTGATATATTATCTATGTTTTCAAGTACCTTTTCCACGGTTCCATATTCATGAAGAAGCTTCAGGGCCGTTTTCTCCCCCACTCCCGGCACTCCTGGTATATTATCCGAAGCATCTCCCATAAGCCCCTTAAGATCTATAATCCCTGATGGGGTAAGTCCATACTTTTCCTTTAATGCCTCTACGGTATAGTCATCCACCTCTGTTACCCCTCTACGGGTAAACATAACCCTTGTATGCTCTGATACAAGCTGAAGGGCATCCCTGTCTCCGGTGTATATTATTACCTCAAGCTCCTCCCCCTCATACCTTTTAGATATGGTTCCTATAATGTCATCTGCCTCATAGCCCTCTATTTCAAATATACCTATATGGAAGGCACGAAGCAGCTCCTTAGCAGGCTCAAACTGCTGCCTCAGCTCATCTGGCATAGGCTTTCTTCCTGCTTTGTAGTCTGCAAACTGGTTGTGCCTGAAGTTGAGCTTTGATTTATCAAAGGCAGCAGCTATATAATCAGGCTTAAGCTCATCCATTATCCTAAACAGCATTGTTGTGAATCCAAATATGGCTCCTGTAGGCTGACCCACAGTATTGGTCATAGGTGGAAGTGCAAAGAAAGCCCTGTTTAAAAGGCTATTTGAATCTAATATTACAAGGGTCTTTTTACTCATATGTATCCCTCTCCTTAAACGTTCTTTATATGGTCAATATTATTATATACAAGAATGTAAAATGTGTAAAAGCAATAGCCTTCATTATAATTAGAATAAAATAACAGGCCGCACTACTACTGTTAATTTTACTATAAATTAAATATAAAAGCATTATAAAATTAATATAGCAATTATACTCAATACTGATTATAATTATTATTATGTAAGAAGGGGGTGTTGAGATGAATATATGGGTTCAAATTTTGATAATATTTGGTTTGGTATTTTTTGCAACATGGATTTCTTCACTTATTAGAAAACACATCTTATCAAAGCATAAAATAAAGAAGATGTATGTACTTATTGCAGCCATACTTCTTTTTGTGGCTTATTTATTGCTTGCAGGACTATACACAAAATATCCTGTAGTGCAGTACATCATGCTTACAATCGTGTGTGTAGTAATGATGGTGTACTTTGAGCTTGCAAGGATGGACAAGGAAGAGAAGAACAAGCCTGTAGTTGGAAGACCAATGGCAAAGCCAAACAGGGCTAACAAGGAGTCAAAGTAGAACAATTGAATTTTAGCTCAGGGGCGGACCTTAATGCCCTTCCCCTGAGTTCTGTTTTCATCTGTTACTGCTTGACTTAACGTTGAAGTTATGTTAATATATCATCATGCGCCGGAATGATGGAATTGGCAGACGTGCGGGACTCAAAATCCCGTGGTAGCAATACCGTGCGGGTTCGACCCCCGCTTCCGGCACCA
>JAEZLD010000149.1 GCA_023415335.1 Bacillota bacterium
CCCATAGTACCAAAACTTTAAAACATTGACTTTACATACTCTTAAGGCCATAATATAGTCAGAATATAGAAAAATAAGGGAATAAGGAGGGATAAACAATGAAGCCAGTACTGATGGATATTAGGGATAGGCAGCACCTTTGGAAGTTGTTTGATAACTGGGAGGAGACTATGATATGGTCATGTCTCCAAGGGCATATGGGAGAGGCCTGGGCAGATGACAGGGAGAACCCTAAATCAGCACAAATTATAAATGGAGATTTCTGCTTTTTTGCAGGGGAGCCTGATAGGGAGCTTGTTCTAAATATTCCAAACTGCCATATTATATTGGCGCCTCAAAATGACGCCTGGGAAAGGCTTATTGAGGACATATACGGAGAAAACATAAGGAAGATAGTAAGGTATGCCATAAAGAAGGAAAGGGACATATTTGACCAGGAAAAGCTGAGTAAAATTGTGGAGCTTCTAAACGAGGACTACGAGCTTAAGCTGATAGATGAAGCTATATATGAGCAGATTATGCAAAACAGCTGGTCAAGGGACCTGTGCAGCCAATTTAAGGACTATAAAGACTACGAGAAAAGAGGCCTGGGGGCAGCAGTGCTCTACAAGGGACAGGTGGTTTCCGGGGCTTCCTCCTATACCATATATGATGAGGGAATAGAAATAGAAATAGATACAAGGGAGGACCACAGAAGAAGAGGGCTTGCACTTGCCTGTGGGGCAAGGCTGATATTAGAGTGCCTTAAAAGGGGATTATACCCAAGCTGGGATGCCCATAACAGGTGGTCGGTCGCCCTGGCAGAGAAGCTAGGGTATCACTTTGATAAGGAGTACACTGTATATACAGTGGATAACATCAGATAGAGTGTTATAAATAAAAAGCTGCATTCTTAAAAGGTGCAGCTTTTTTTAGCCCAATGCAACGTCTAGTATCATCATGATTGTAAAGCCTATGGCAACTCCTATTGTTCCAATGTTTGAGTGTTCGCCTGACTGGGACTCGGGTATAAGCTCCTCCACAACCACATATATCATGGCCCCTGCCGCAAAGGACAGTATGTAGGGCAGTATAGGGGTCACTACATTAGTAAGAAGTATAGTTATTATGGCTCCAATGGGCTCTACAATTCCTGACAGCATTCCGTATAGGAAGGCCTTTGGCTTAGAAGCCCCTTCACTTTTTAAGGGCATGGATATTATGGCACCCTCGGGGAAGTTTTGTATGGCTATGCCTATGGCCAGCGCTGTTGCCCCTGCCATGGTTATACCTGAATTGCCAGAAATGGCTCCTGCAAAAACTACGCCTACCGCCATTCCCTCGGGAAAGTTATGTAATGTAACGGCAAGCACCAGCATGGTGGTATTCTTAAGCTTGGAACTGGGACCCTCAGGCTTATTGCTGTCTAAATGCAGATGGGGTATTATGGTGTCCAGCATAAGCAGGAAGGCCATTCCAAACAAAAAACCTAATGCAGCTGGAACCCAGGCTATCTTTCCCTGCTCCTCTGCCATATTGATGGCAGGAATTATGAGAGACCATACAGAGGCTGCAATCATAACTCCTGAGGCAAAACCAAGAAGCAGCTTTTCAAGCCTTTTGTCCATTTGGTTTTTAAGCAGAAATACCATTGATGCACCTAAGGTGGTGCCTAGAAAAGGAATTAAAAGGCCTATGTATATATTCATTTATCTTCTTCCTTTCTCATCATATAAATATCACTGTATATATCCTAAAGAGAAATATTATAGCTTTTCCTTAGATAGTATTTTACCATTAACTTTGGAATATGTGACTAATTGTTTACAAATCTTTATATAATGAAAAGCGCAATTTTCCTTGTGATAAAAGCATATAACCCTTATGGACACAGGGTTTGTGGGGGGATTGTATATATTTCATGATGATGTTGACACGGGGAAAAGAATTGTGTACAATTAAATCATCAAGAACGATTTAACACAATTTAATTTCACGCAATATAAAAGCAAACTTTTAAAAATTAAAACTAATAAAACTGCAAATATAATAACATATTGAAAGGAAGTAGAAAGTATGAACATATATGATTTTGAAATGAAAGATATGAAGGGTAGAATGGTTCCATTAAAGGAATATGAAGGAAAGGTTCTTCTGATTATGAATACAGCAACAGGTTGTGGATTCACTCCTCAGTATAAGGACTTGGAGAGATTGTATAAGGGGTACAAGGAAAAAGGACTTGAAATATTAGATTTCCCTTGCAACCAGTTTGGCAACCAGGCCCCAGGAACTGATGAGGAGATAGTAAGCTTTTGCTCATTAAAGTTTGGAGTTTCCTTCCCACAGTTCTCAAAAATAGAAGTAAACGGAGAAGGTGCACATCCACTATTTAAGTACCTTAAGGAACAGAAGGGCTTTGAGGGCTTCGAGCCAGAACATGAGCTTACTCCTGTACTGGAAAAGATGCTTTCAGAATCAGACCCAAACTACAAGAATCTGCCAGACATTAAATGGAACTTTACAAAGTTTGTTATAGATAGAGCAGGCAATGTACTTAAACGCTTTGAGCCAACCGCTCCAATGGAGAAGGTTGAGGAGTACATCAAGGAATTACTGTAGTATCCATTATATAATATAGGATAAAAGGGGGAAAACAAATTGATAAAAAGTATTTCACAAAAGGAATTTGATAAGGTAAAATCCAGCAATATAGCGGTGGTAGAATTTAATTCAACATGGTGCGGCTCATGTCAAAAGCTTGCTCCAATAGTAGAGGAGATATCAGAGGAGTTATCTGAAAGATTGGATTTTTATAATATAGATGTGGATGATAACCCGGATATAACAGAGAGTTTTGGGATTGATACCATACCAACCCTTGTGGTACTGAAAAACGGAGAAAGAGTGGACCAGAAGGTAGGATACTATCCCAAGGAGAAGGTTTTAGAGTTTCTTGAGTCTAATATATAAAAAGTTGAAAAGGGAAGCGAAAAATGGTAAATATAAATGTATACGATTAAAAGAATCGGAGGCTTTATATGGATAAATTTGATGCTTTAAAATTAGAAAACCAGCTTTGCTTCCCTTTGTATGCTGTATCAAAGGAAATAGTAAGAGTATATAAGCCATACCTTGATGAGCTAGACCTAACCTACACCCAGTATATTGCTATGATGGTTCTCTGGGAGCACAAGCAGATGAACGTAAAGGAGCTAGGTGAACATCTATACCTGGATTCCGGCACCCTGACCCCGGTTCTTAAAAAGCTGGAGAATAAGGGCTGGATTGAGAGAAGCCGCTCCAAGGAGGATGAAAGGGTTCTAAACGTTACATTAACCAGCCAGGGAGAGGAGCTTAGGGAAAAGGCTTTGGACATTCCAAACCATATAGGAGCCTGTATAAAGCTGAATAAGGATGAAGTTCAGACTCTGTATACAACACTCTATAAAATACTGGAAGCGATTGATACAAATAAATAATTTAAAAATCCTCTCTGAAGTAAAGCAGAGAGGATTTTTATGCCTTTTAATTGATATATTTAATTTCATCTTCGAATGGGAACGTACTTGCAGTCTTTTGTAGGAAATCCACCTTATAACCTTTTCCATTCTTATAAAAGAAGCCGATCTCAGGTTTTATTCTAACATAGCACATATTCTTGTCATTCTCATCATTATGGGCAAAGTACCATGGTTCAAAGACTTTTATCAGCTCACTGCGGATTTCCGCATTATCATCCTTCAGGGGATGCCCCATGTCATATGCCAACCCGGAGAAGGAAAATACCCCGTAGCATAGCTCCACGTGGGGGTTGGCAGCAATGTCTCTAACCTTTCGAGAGTTTCTGTAGGTAACTACCCAGAACTGCCCATCTTTATAATAGGCGTCCACAAATCTTAAGGATGGCTTGCCCTCACTGCAGGTGGCAAGTGCAAACTGATAGTCCCTGCCAAACAGCTCATCCATTTTTTTCAAGGCTTCATTATATGTGTTCATAGGGCCCTCCTCTTATAGTTATTTATAAACAATTGTATCCAATTGGGAAAAAATGTACAAGCTATTTAATAACTATATCCATTTTATCCCTAGTATATTTCTCTATTCTCAATCTCAAACTAGCTTAGAGCAATAATTACATATGACTAACTGATTTAAAAGGGCGTGGACATTATGAATACGGCATGGAGGTTCGTGACGCAGATAACCCTCAGCTGCCTGCTGTCAGTATGGCTTTTAAGCAAGCTTGATAACAGGCTGGGAACTACCCCCTGGTTTATGCTATCGGGTCTTATTTTTTCTATAACAGGAAGCCTATATCTTTTGGTTAAGGAGGGAGATAAATAGAATG
>JAEZLD010000221.1 GCA_023415335.1 Bacillota bacterium
TTAACCCACTGAAGTGAGACAACCCTTTTTCCGTTATATACACCGCCATCGAGACAGAGCTGGCCCAGCTTTGCCATATCCCTGGCGGACAGGCATAGTCCATAGCCTGCAGTACTGACACCCTGGGGGTCGGTAAACCAGATGTTTTTCTTAGGCTGCTTGGACATGATAAACTCCTTGTGCTCCTCAGCCGTCATGGCCTCAAAAGTGCTGTAGGTGGGGATGCCTAGTGGCTCAAACAGATACCTGTTGGCAAAATCTACTGTTTTCATGCTGCTTGTCTTTGTGATGATGCCCGTCAGGATATGGATGCCCAGGGTGGAGTATTTGAATTCTCCAGTTATTCTGGCTTTACCACCTAGAAGGTCCAGCGCAGCTTTTGTCCAGTCGCCGCTGGTGCAGACCCTGGTCCAGGGCTCATGCCTGTATTTGTATGGTGCTGTCATTGTCAGCAGATGCTTAAGTGTGACATGCTGTATGGTCTTTTCGCCCCGCTTTATAGTATAATCTGGGAAGAAATCCAGCACAGGCTGATTGATATCATGGACCAGCCCCTGGTCTAATGCAATACCTATGAGCAGAGATACAACGCTTTTCGTTACTGACATAACGTGCAGAGTGTCGGTGGGCTTAAAGCCGTGCCAGTAGTCACTGTACAGCGTACTGTTATTTCTCATTGCCTCGACTCCGCAAATATTTCCATGATTGGTGGCTATGTAGTCGTGCAGCGTTTCCTTGTCCATTTTCATACTCGTTTATAGTCCTCCTTTTATATATGGTTTCTTTTCTTTCTAACTGGGTAATAAACCTCGGTTATAAGCTCAGCTTCGTTTGTGACCTCTGAAGGGTCTGTTACATATACTTCAAAAGGAGAGGAACCGTACTCATAGCCCTCCTTTTCTGCCCATTCATGCTGCTTGGTGTATACAGAGGACAGGTTGGAGTAGGAGCCATGGAGTACTGTTTTTAAACATAAACCCGGCTTGAAGTCTCTTGTGCCTGTAACGTATTCCTTAACTGGAATGGCAAACTCAGTGTCTAGGCCAAATGCAGTGAATTCCTCACTATGAAAAAGTACCATAGGCGGGGCGGTAACAGTTAGTTTATCCTCTGAGATTCTTTTAAGCAATCTCCCAAAGCAGCTGCCATATTCATATGGAAATTCGCTTTCATGAACCATCTTCCGAAGGGAGAGAAGACACATTGCGGGCACTTCTGCAAGCTGGACATCAATGCCTTCTAAGTATGACATAATGCGTTTGCCCTGCTTCAAGCTGTGTATATCTTCGTTTAGCTGCTCTAAGGTCTTTTCATACTCATGCAGTTGTTTTTCAATCTCCTTTTCCTTCCTAAGAAGGGTCATGTAAAGCCGTTCATCCTGGTCTTCCTTTGAATCAAGTATTGTCTTTATTTCCTCCAGGGAAAAGTTATATGACTTTAATCGATTAATAAACAGCATGGTTTCAAGCTGCTTAATAGAATAATATCTGTAGCCATTTTGGGGATTTGTTTCCTCAGGCAGAATAAGCCCTATTTCAGCATAATATCGGAGGGTCTTTGTGGACACCTTGCATATATTTGAGAATTCTCCAATGGACAGCATTGTTTATCCTCCTTTTCCTTACTCTGATGTATAGCTTTATGTTACACCTTGTCCTTAGGGGAAAGTCAATGGTTCTTTGACTTTACTGATGGAGAATTGTATAATTTATGTAAATATTGGACCGGACAGGAGAGGTAAACATATGTATGAGGGCATTTTGGAATTCAAAGGTAAATGGCGGACTTATCAGGAACGGGTATTGAAGTATGCGGATAAGTACGGTGCAGATGAGAAAATACATATTGTTGCTGCACCTGGCTCTGGAAAAACTACATTAGGAATCGAGCTGATCCGAAGGCTGGATCAGAAAGCGCTGGTGCTGGCGCCATCCATTACAATCAGGGAGCAATGGGCTGCCCGGATTCAGGAAGCGTTTTTGTGCCAGGGAGTAAAAATTGAGGATTATGTTTCCCAGAACCTGAAGGCACCTAAGACTATTACAGTCATCACATATCAGGCACTTCACAGTGCAATGACCCATTATAAAGGTACTCAGAAGGAACAGTCAGAAGAAGAAAATCTGGAGGATTTTGAGGTTAGGGCAGAGGACGTGGACTATTCCCAGTTCGATGTAGCACTTGTTATGAAAAAAGAGAATATAGGTGTGCTATGCCTTGATGAATGCCATCATCTTAGGAGCGAATGGTGGAAGGCACTGCAGGATTTTAAAAATCAGATGGGCAGCTTGAAGATCATTGCCCTTACAGCGACACCTCCGTACGATGACACGCCAGCCATGTGGACACGCTACATGGATATGTGTGGAGAAATTGATGAGGAAATCACAATCCCGGAGCTGGTGAAGGAGGGAAGCCTCTGCCCTCACCAGGATTATGTGTATTTCAACTATCCAACAAAGGAAGAAGAAAAAGAATTAAAGGAGTATGAAAAGCGCGGGGACGCCATGATGGAACAGCTGATGGAGGATCAGGAGCTGCTGAACTATGTCCGTACCCATCCAGCCTTGAACGGGGAGAAAAGTGACGATGTGCTATTAGATGACCCGTCCTATCTGGCATCGCTTTTGATTTATATGCAGAGCAGGCAGGTTGCATTTCCAAAACGCCTTCAGCGTCTTTTAGGGGCAAAGAAGCTTCCTGTAATGGAAGGAAAGTGGATGGAGAGGCTTCTGCAGGGGTTCCTGTATGATGATGCGGATTCCTATATATGTGATAAGGACTATAGGGAAAACATGATTTTGCGCTTGAAACAGGAAGGCCTTATAGAAAAGCGAAGGGTAGCACTTACCACTAATACCAAGGTGGAAAAGATGCTTACAAATTCTGTTGGAAAATGCAGCAGTATCCGTGAGATTACATTCCACGAATACCAATCATCCGGAAAAGGGCTGAGACTTTTAATACTTACTGACTATATAAGGAAGGAATATGAAAAATCAGTGGGGGATGGGGAAAAGGATGTGAATGCGCTGGGCGTGATTCCTTTCTTTGAAATGCTGCGAAGAGAGAATGAAAGACGGGGAGAGGACATCCGATTTGGGGTGCTTTGCGGAACCATAGTTGTAATTCCAGCAGAGGCAAAGGAGCAGCTGGACCTGGAGATACAAGGGAAGGGAGCAGTCACCTATAGTAAAATAGGATTTTTGGATGAGTCTGAGTATGTGAAGGTGACGCCAGTTGGAAACAATCATTTCCTGACAGCGGCGGTTACAAGCCTTTTTTCTAAAGGGTGCATGCAGGTGCTTATTGGAACCAAATCCCTGCTGGGAGAAGGCTGGGATTCACCTTGTGTGAACTCGCTGATACTGGCCAGCTTTGTAGGCTCCTTTATGCTGAGCAATCAGATGCGGGGACGGTCCATTCGTGTTTGTAAAGAGGACCCGGAGAAGACCAGTAATATTTGGCATCTGGTATGCCTGCGTCCATGGAGTGAGGTCAGGAAGGATTCCAGTGGACAGATAAGCCAGGATTTCTCCTTAATGGAGAGGAGAATGGAGCATTTTATGGGACTTCATTATGAGGAGGAAACCATCGAAAATGGAATTCAGAGGCTTTCAATAATAAAGTCCCCTTTGGATAAAGTAAATGTCAAAAGGATTAACAATAAAATGCTAGGCATGTCAGGAGAGCGGAAAAAGCTGAAGGAACGATGGAAGAATGCCCTGACGGTATTTGATAAAATGGAGGTTGTGGACGAGACTGAGGTAAAGGATAAGTTTGTTACACTCAATGTGTTTTTTGATGCATTGCGCAACATGGTACTGTCGGGACTGGTAGCAGCGGTATTTGCAGCTGCAATGGTTGTGAGCAAGGGGAGAATATATTTTGGAATGGGCGCTATAGCTGCACTGGCATTTATGATGGGTGCATTCCCAAAGGTGTTTATGCTTGGCTCTCCACTCAGAAGGCTAAAAGCATTTGGAAATGGAATTCGTAAGGCTTTGTTAAACCAGAATCTTTTAGAAGGTGAGAATTCAAAGGTCGTGTCAGAGAACCTGGGACCGGATAGACATATTGTTTATCTTTCTGGAGGAAGTGGGAGAGACAAGGCATTATTTGCACAGTGTGTTAATGAATTTTTTGCCGAGGTGGATAATCAGAGGTATCTGATGGTGAAGAAGAAAGGATATAAGGGCTTGGATGGATTTTACTGTGTTCCAGAGTGCTTCTCTAAAAGACGGGAGGATGCAGAAGCCTTTGGGCTGTGTATGAAGGCATTTATAGGAGACTACCTGGTTGTATATACAAGGAATGAAAAGGGCAGGGAGATACTGCTGGAGGGCAGGGTTAAAGCCCTGGCCAATCGTGAAGAGCGGTGTATCAAAAGAAAGAAGGTAAAGGGTGCGCTGGAATAAAGCAGCTGGAAAAGTAATGCGAAAGGAATTTAAAAATGCAATATAAGATTTTGATTGTGGAAGATGATACTGATATAAACAACCTGCTGTCAAAAATATTATCAGCAGAAGGGTATAGAACCATGCAGGCTTTTTCTGGAACGGAGGCGGAGCTTCTTATGGAAAAGGAGCTGCCTGATTTGATTATACTTGATCTTATGCTTCCTGGACTGCCAGGTGAAACACTTTTAAGCAAGCTCCGAGGCGAGAGAAATTCGGATATACCAGTTCTTATTCTCTCTGCAAAGAGCTCGCTAGGTGATAAGGTAGCGCTATTGAGGATGGGGGCAGATGACTATATAACCAAGCCATTTGAGCCGGATGAGGTCATAGCACGGATACAGGCAGCCCTCAGGCGCACAGGCAAGGCTGGGGAAAGCCATGGAACGTTATCCTATAAGAACATACTTCTTTATCCGGAATCCCGTAAGGTAGTGGTAAAGGACAAGGAATTGCCCCTGACATCCCACGAGTATGACCTTCTTTATCTGTTTATGAAGCAACCTGAAAAGGTGTATTCCAGGGAAAAGCTTTATGAACTGGTTTGGGAAGGGGGCTACTACGGAGAAAACAATACCGTAAACGTCCATGTGAGCAATCTTAGGAAGAAGCTGAAGGAAGCAGACCCTGAGGAGGAATATATACAGACGGTTTATGGTATTGGGTTTATGCTTCATTAAATATTATGAGGCAATCTTTATGACTTCTTTAAAGGTTCTTTATGACTTATTAAGTGGTTATCCATTATAATTAGCTTGTTCTTAAGAAAAACAGGAGGAAATGAGAATGAGCAAGTATATTATAGAGACGGACCAAGTGACGAAGAATTACCCGTCTGTGGTTGCATTAGATCACGTAAGTATCCATGTGAAAAAGGGCAGCATCTATGGATTGGTGGGGGACAATGGAGCAGGGAAGACCACACTTCTAAAGCTTTTAGTGGGCCAAAGCTACCCAACAGCAGGAGAAATACGCTTGTTTGGCAGCTTTGGAGAAAAGGAGCTGGAAAGACGCCGCAAACAGATTGGAGCTATGATTGAACAGCCTGGGTTCTATCCTAATATGACAGTAGAGCAGATGCTTGAGTACTACCGTATACAGAAGGGCATTCCAGGCAGGGGCAAGGTTGAAGAGATGCTGGAGCTCACTGATATTAAAGAGAAAAGGAAAACTAGGTGCAAGAATCTGTCCTTTGGACAGAAGCAGAGGCTTGGGCTTGCAATAGCAATGATTGGAGAGCCCCAGCTATTAATACTGGATGAGCCCATTAATGGATTGGACCCAAGCGGAATTATCGAGGTTAGAAATCTCCTAAGGCGCCTTAGCACAGAGAAGAATATGACCATATTACTTTCAAGCCATATACTTTCTGAACTACAGCAGATTGCAACCATGTATGGTTTCTTAAAGAAGGGAAGGCTGCTGGAGGAAATCTCAGCCCAGGCACTTCAGGAAAAGTGCTCGGATTATATAGAAATTATGGTTTCAGATCCGGAAGCATTCACAGTGTTGTTGGAAAGGTTTTTTCCCGAGGAGAGCTATCAGGTACTGCCCAGCAAGAGCATCCGCATTTTGAAGCCCATAAGGAAACCTGAGAATTTCAGCCAGCTGGCAGCGGAGCACAGCATAAGTGTCGCAGGTTTGCATAGGATGAAAGCATCATTGGAGGACTACTATGTGAATTTAAAGACAGGGGGTGCTGGGAAATGTTAAATTATATTAAGAGTGAATTCTACCGTGTTTTTCATAGTGCAAATGTTTATGTTACAGCAGCAGTGCTTACGGCACTTCCCATACTTTATAATATAATATTGTATGCTTTCAGCAGCGGGTCAGAGAATTTTCCCTATGGTACCACATCCTTTTCTTTTTCAACAATAGTATCAGTCCCCATGATGTTTTGCTATATTGGGTTTTTTATATGTTCCATACTTTATGAGGCAGATAAACGTAATGGAAACCTTAAAAATGTGATTGCATATGGGATATCACGTACCAGGGTTTTTGCTGGACAATGTGTTGTAAGCTTCGTTACCTCAATGCTGATGATGACAGTTGTCCTGGCAGGCTATATAATAAGTGCCATGCTTATGCTTGAACATACAGGACCAGTGAAGCTTCAGACAGTACTCATGGAGGTTCCAGCTATACTCTTGATTGCCATTGCAGCACTCATACTTGGAATTTTAGTGGTGAATTATTTTGATAGTATGATATTTAGCACAATAGCCTGGTATGTTATAATGGTTGGAATACCAATAGTGCTTTTATATCTTGGAATGAAGATAGATTTTATAATGGATATAGCCAAGTGGATGCCGTCCAATTTCTTTAAAACAGAAATGCAGGTTAATATGTCAAGCTGCATTACCATATGGGACAGTGCAGAAGGCATGATGAAATGCTTGATTTCAGGTTTATCAGGAATTGTTATATTTAGTATTGCCGGGGTTTTACTTTTAAGAAAAAAGGAGATTTAAGTATGATTTATTTACTTTTCGTTATTGCATTGCTTTTAGGGGGATATTTTGCAGTGCGATATTTTTCAATAAAGCATGCACTTCGGGAAGTAGATAGGGACTTACAGGAGATAAAGAAGGATATCAGCCAGAACAGGATTTTGCATTTATCATTGCCGGATAAGACTATGGAAGGGTTCATGAAATCCATGAACGGGGTCCTCTCTGAAATCAACAGGGAGCGCCAGCGCTTTAGGGAACAGGAAATGGAGCTTCAGCAGCAGATAGAAAATATAAGCCATGATTTAAGGACTCCACTGACTGTAATTTTGGGATATCTGAAATATATGAAGAAAGCATCAAAGGCAGAGGATATGACAGAAGAACAGAAGGAGACACTGGAGATAATTGAAAGAAAAGCAAAATCCATGGAGCGGCTGGTATCCCAATTTTATATGTATTCCAGATTGAATGCCCAGGAATATAAGCCGACCATACAGGAGGTTGATGCCTGCAGGATTTTAAGAGAAACATTAATGGACCACTATCAATTATTGGAGCAGGTTCCTCTTAAGGTATATACAGAGCTTCCAGAGTATCCGGTAACAGTACTGGGAGAAGCGGATTCATTAGAACGCATATTTTCAAATTTATTTCAAAATGCTGCACGCTATGCGGACAGCTTCTTAAATATATTTATTACATCCGAGAAGGGGAAAGCTAAAATTTCCTTTGAAAATGATACAGATAAAATATCAGAGGAGGACATCCCCCATCTGTTTGATAGGTTTTATATGCAGGATGACTCCAGACATCAGGGAGGCACCGGGCTAGGGTTAACAGTGGCAAAATCCCTAGCTGAGGCTATGGATGGCACACTGGAAGCCTTGGTGGTTCTGGATGAGCAGGCAGAGGAAGGAAAGAATGTTGTCCGCTTTGAATTGACCTTAAAAAGGTAACCTTCACTGGGATTACTTTGGAAAAAGCTGTATAATAAAAAGTGGGTATTATGAGCAACAAGCGAAAGGCTTGTCAATAGCAAAAGCAGGAGATAAATCAGAATTAGGGGGAAACGAAAATGAGTCTAATCGGTGTTGGTTTATATGTAAAAAACAGTGTTCAGGCAGTAGAAATGTATAAATCAGCCTTTGATTTAGAGCTTGGATATCATGTGCTAAACAAGGATGGTTCGTATTTTCACTCAGAGCTATGCAAGGATGGCGAAGAAGTCATTTCCGTGGTAGAAGCTGATACATCTGTTGTAATGGAAAATCCGGTTGAATTAGGCTATACATTCAGTGACAAGGACAAGCTGCTAAAGGCTTTTCGTGTTTTGAGTAAGGAAGGAAAGATAATGATGGATGTTTGCACATTACCATGGAGTCCTTGTGCTGCACAAGTAATAGATAGGTTTGGTATCAGGTGGTACTTAACTGTGAAGCAGCATCGTCCTGAAGAGACCTTTACCCCTGACGATTTTAAATAACGAACAATGCACCGAAGAAGCCTTTAAGTCAGGTGTTCACGGTGCATTTTTTATTAAGGTAAAGTTAATGGTGCTATTACAGTGCCAGGAGCTGTTGATTGCTTTTGAATTGACCGACACAACTTTATAATTTCTGAACATACATGCTATATTATAAGTATTAAATGACAGGAGGAAAGCCCGTGTTTACTGATAAAAAGCTTTGGATTGCAAAATCCAACAAGGATTTGTACTTGTATCCTTCCATGGGAGAGGACTTTTTCACCCTCAATCCGGGCTTCATCCACATTTCCAGGCATGTACAGGGAGCGTGTAGTAAGAAGCTTTGCTTTTACAAGGCAAGCCTGGGCAGAAAGCTCTTTAAACACTGCCTCCGCTTTGCGCACATAGGAAAGGGCCCCGTCAAAATATCCGCCGAAATAGGCAATCTTTGCAAAATTGAATATCTGGTGAGCTGCAATCTGTGTGCAGTTATAGGCTTCAAGCAGACTATTGTAGT
This sequence comes from Bacillota bacterium, assembly GCA_023415335.1. Lineage (GTDB taxonomy): Bacteria > Bacillota > Clostridia > Clostridiales > Caloramatoraceae > JAEZLD01. Next base: position 8,902 of record JAEZLD010000221.1, read on the forward strand.
ATCCGTAGGGGCAATGAAAGCTAGTGTAGACAAGAATATGGAAATTTTGTATGATTATAGTGCAAAATGTTAGTACTCTTATGCCAGAATACGGAACGGAATTTATTATAAGCGTAGATGGGGGTAGGTTATGGATACCAGAGAAGCTATATTTAAAAGAAGAAGCTGTAGAGCATATACGGACCAGCAGGTCAGCAGGGAAATACTGCAACAGTTATTAAATGCAGCATTTTCAGCTCCATCAGCGGCCAGTGCACAGCCATGGGAATTTGTTGTTATTGATGATAAAGCAGTACTAGATAAACTGAGAGGAAAGCTGATATTTGCAAGATACAATGCTCCGGCAGCTATTGTTGTATGTGGAAACACCCTCCTTGCATTAAAGGGCGGGGATAAGGACATATGGGTCTGCGACTGCAGTGCGGCAATGGAAAACATGCTTCTTGCTGCAACTGATATGGGACTCGGAAGCCTTTGGATAGGAATTTTCCCCATTGAATCCCGAATGCAGGCTGTAAGGGATGTGCTTGATATACCAAAGCATGTTAATCCTATGGGAATGATGTATGTAGGATATGCAGTAAATGAGGCTGAAGGCAGATGTCGTTACAATGAAAAGGCAGTGTACTGGCAAAAATATGATAATACTAGAAAACATCGAAAAAAGGACAAGCCTAAAAAAGATTAGACCAGTAGCTGGTCATTGCCACAGGCCTGCATGTGAAATATAAAAAGTGATTTTACAGGGGGGTGATAAAATGTGTATAAAGACGAAACGTTTAGAAATAAGGCCTTTTCAAGATAGGGACCGGGAGGCTATGATTGAACTGCTAACAAATGAAGAAATAAAGCAGACGTTTATGATCCCTGACTTTAAAAGCAATCAGGATTTAGAAAACATGGTTCTAAAGCTTCATGAGTATGCTAACTCTAAGGAGCATTATGTACAAGGTGTTTATTTGAATGATGAGCTTATCGGCTTTTTAAACGATGTAGAAATTGTGAATGGCACAATTGAAGTTGGCTATGTGATTCATCCTTCTCAGAAAGGAAAGGGTTATGCCACAGAAATGCTTCGGGGAGTTATAGCCGATCTTTTTGCCAGAGGCTACAAGGAAGTCCTTGCCAGCGCTTTTGAGCATAATACTGCAAGCATTCGGGTTATGGAAAAGTGCGGAATGGTAAAAATACAAAGGTGTGAAAATGCCTTTTATCGTGGAAAGAATTATAACTGTCCTTATTACTCAATTTCAAAATAGATACACTTATCTGTTTATAATATTTAAATAAGCTATAAAAGGTTTACTAGAAATAGCAATAAAACAGAACTTGACATGAAAAGGTTCAAATGTTAGAATTAAACAAAAAAATGAATGGGGTTATCGATGATGAGTACATTATTTCAGTTTAATAAACTGAACAGGGACGACGATTGATAGCGCTTGTAGCTGAGTAATTCACAGGTACAAGCGCTTTCAGTGTTGTGCCTGTGTGGATATGATGATAAACCACACTGGTAGTTTTACCCGTGTGGTTTTTGTTTTTCATTTGTTTTCCATACGGGATTGTGGGTTGAAAGGTTGTGATGGCATGAGACATGTAGATTATGTCCATATGGATATCTTTCAGATTGTTAGATAGAAAAAATAATGGAAAGGTGAGATATCATATGAAGATGGTAGAAATGAAACAGACTAATAGATTAGAGGCAAGTGAGCTTGTAGGACATATCGGTGAACAGATAGCAATACACGGAAGTATCTATAAAATCAGAAAAATGAGTGATTTTTCCTTTATATTGCTTCGCACAAAGGATCAAATTGTCCAGTGTATTTATAGCAAGGATTTTTCTGAGTTTGAACTGGATATATTAGCAGAAGAAGCCTGTGTTATTTTTCATGCAGAAGTTATAGCAGAGGAGAGGTCCAAAACAGGATATGAGCTGCGTGTTATAAGAGCAGAAATCCTGTCTAAGCCGGTTGAGGCATCTCCAATTGTAATTAATCAGAAGTATGTTAATGCTACACTGGAGAACCTGCTTGATTATCGCCCTATAACACTTCGGAATAATAAGGAACGGGCAATATTTAAAATACAGTCTGCAATCTGTAAGGCATTTCGCAGCTATTTAGAGTCTCAGAAATTTACTGAGGTTCATACTCCTAAAATAGTAGCAGCAGGAGCAGAAGGGGGAGCGAACATTTTTCAATTACCTTATTTTGATAAAAAGGCTTATTTAGCACAAAGCCCACAATTCTATAAGCAGATGATGGTTGGAGTTTTTGAGAGAGTTTTTGAAATTGCTCCTGTATTTAGAGCGGAAAAGCATGATACATCAAGGCATTTGAATGAATATACCAGCGTTGACTTAGAAATGGGATACATTGAAGGCTTTGAGGATATCATGGCTTTGGAAATGGATATGCTTAGATATACAATGGAGTATCTTAGTGAAAATTGCAGTGAAGAATTGTTGCTGCATAATATAGAGCTTCCGAATATTGAGTGCATACCACAGATAAAATTTGCTGAGGCAAAAGAATTAATCTGCAGAGAATATCATAGGAAAACTACTGATATGATGGACTTTGAGCCGGAAGAAGAGAGACTTCTTTGTCAGTATGTAAAGAAGACAACGGGAAGTGAATTTGTATTTGTCACACATTATCCAACTGCCAAGAGGCCATTTTATGCAATGGACAATCCAGAGAATGAAAGCGAGACATTGAGCTTTGACCTGTTGTTCAGAGGCCTTGAAATTACAACTGGTGGACAGAGAATCCATAGTTATGAAGACCAGGTGAATAAGCTGCATAAAAAAGGCATGACAGTAGAAGAATTTGAAGGCTATCTTATGATGCACAAATATGGAATGCCTCCACACGGTGGTTTGGGATTGGGATTAGAAAGGTTTACAGCTAAACTGCTTGATTTTGAAAATGTAAGAAGTGCTACACTTTTTCCAAGAGATATTAATAGATTGGTTCCATAACTTTTGGCTCTTTGCCAATATGTCAGCACAGACCCCATTGAAGGCTTATTATAGCATTCAACGGGGTCCTTGTTTTTT
>JAEZLD010000114.1 GCA_023415335.1 Bacillota bacterium
GTACAGAACCAGTAACAGTTGGTGAACTGATAGATGCAATTAATTCTTTTAATGCATCTAATAATAGTTCAGACCCAGTAGATATTTATTTACCTTAATGTAATTAGAACAGCAGCTCAATGAATTAAAAGGCGTAAAAGTTTGTAATAAAAGAAGAACAGCTTATTGAGCTGCTCTTAGAAATATATGTTTGATTATATATAATCAAACTCAAAGCTTCAAGGCTGAGTTTTCCATTAGAAAGCTCGGCCTTTTTTGTATGGTGTATTAACCGACTAGATCATCAATAAAGAAAACAATGAAAACAGGAAAGCATCAAGGGTGCAGGGGAGGATGATCCAATATGTATCAAGCCCTCGACGCCACAAAAGCATCAGCTCAGTAGTATAATACCCAGTAGCTTTCCCCTGAAGTAGCTTTCCTCTGAGTGATTTCAGTCTTCAGTCAAGGCCATACATCATCCTTATTTCAGGCTATACCAGAGCCGAGCCAGTCTCCTCAGTACCACCAGCTGCAGCAAACCCAGTTTTCCGCTCAAGCACTGCATCCGCTTTATCTCAGACCTTTTCTCCAATTCCATAGGGAAGCCTCCCGAGCAGTACCAGGCGTAGCCTCAGGCCTCCAATCAGGCCTTTATTCCTACAGTCCAGGACCATCCTCAAGCCCTATCAAGCTTTAGCCCCACAGAGGCGGTCGCACGGACACGCTGCCTGGTGGGGCTTCCAGGCATTCATTCTGGTTTCATTCCCATTGCTGTTCAGGCATTTCATCAATATTGTATTTACAATATTACAAGCCATAAAATCAGGCATACCTAGACCCTAAAAACTACATCCTAGGACCTATTTTGGAACAACTTTATTCTCATTTTTTGAGGCACTTTTTTGGGTTTCGGTAGTGAGGAGAGGACGATTTTGGAACGACTTTATTCGAAAATCGATTTTGATGGGTGAGTATTTGCAAGGGTTTGAGGGGGGTGGCGTGGAATGACTTTATTTTAAATGAACACCTTCTTGTGTAAAATAAAAGAGGTTTGCATATCATGGGAGCACATACGGATTGTATAATCAGAGAAATGACAGAAGCAGATTGGGACAGGGTAAGCAGCATATATATTTAAGCACTTGAGGAGGGTATCTCTACATTTCAAAGGGAATGTCCCTCATATAGTACATGGGATGAATCACACAAGAAGGACTGCCGTCTGGTTGCAGTGGCAGATGGTACCATAGCTGGCTGGTGTGCATTAAGCCCAACCTCTGCCAGGGAAGCTTACACTGGAGTTGTGGAGGTAAGCATCTATATTGATCAAGGATATAGAAACAGGGGCATAGGCACAAGGCTTCTAAGGAAGCTTTGTGAAATGAGCAGGGAGAGAGGATACTGGTGTCTGTATGCAGCCATATTCCCCATTAACTCTGCCAGTATAGAGCTCCACAAAAAATGCGGGTTCCGGGAGATTGGATGCCGCGAGAAAATTGCCAGGGACAGGTTTGGAGTATGGCAGAACACAACCATAATGGAGCTGAGGAATTCAATTTATTAAAAATAAAAACTCATCTGCCCTCATGGATATTAGGGCAGATGAGTTTATTGTGAATACAACAAGGTTCCCGGGACCTATCAGCAATCTTTGATTGTGTTGATGGGTGGGGTTCTTATTTTAGTTCGATCCAGTATCTTAAAAAGGTGCAGCCACTATCCTCGTCGGAATAGGAATTTTCAAGCACCCCATTGTTCTTCTCAATTACCCTTTTAGAGGCAATGTTAGAGTCCTTGCAGGTAACCAGCACCCTGTTGAAGCTATCCATTTCTATTAATGCCAGACTTAGCATTTCGGTGCCATGGCCCTTGCCCCTTTCACTTGGCCTTATGCTATAGCCAATCAATCCGCCCAGTTTTAACAGTACCGGAACCAGCTCCCACCTGACATTTATAAGCCCCACTATTTTATTATCAGCTATTGCAGCGCATGTGGTTTGTGGAGAAAATGACTGCGGAAGCCTGGTCTTATCCTTATTAAATTCCAGCTCCTCCAGCCATTCCTCAAAGCTCATGCTTCCTAAATGCTCAAAGTTGCGGACTCCTTCAAACCTGTCAATTCCCGGGGTCAACTCACTATTCATGTACTCCTCATACATTTCCAAAATGGCTTGTTTATCCTGCTTTTGTATTTCTCGCAATATCATGTAAATCACCTGACTTTAAATAAGATTCTACTACAACACATGTAGAATATGTATGTGCTTATTATAGGGAAAAGAATCATATAATGCAATACATGCAATAGTAAATATTTACATATATAAGCATAAGTGGTATAATGCAATTACTATGATTATAAAGGAGAGGTTATATATGTCATTTAACAACAATGATTCCACAGCCGTTTTAGCCTAGTTATAGGGGAGGTCTGCCCTTTTTTGGCTGAAACAATTGAATAGGAATCAGGTTGCTAAGCTCATATACAACCTTGCTTGTATAATTCTAACGGTGTTTTTAATATAAAAGCTATAGAATATTAGAAGGAAGGCAGTATTTGCTGTCGTCCTTTTTTGTTTTTTGAGTGCTTATCATACTTCTGATTTGCTATGGTTCAGCTATGATCTCCCTTTTATGTGAGTATTGAGAGCATAAAAGTAAAAGGAGAGATTTATAATGAAAATAAAATTTATTAATAAACTATCAGGAATGCAGATATTTACTCTGGTATGGTTTGGTCAATTTGTTT
>JAEZLD010000146.1 GCA_023415335.1 Bacillota bacterium
ATGGACTATTTTTTCAGATGGGCTGTCTCTTCAGGTACCATTAAAAAGGTGGATCTTGAGGTAAGAGAAGACAACACTGCTGCCATTGCGTTATATAATAGATGGAATTTCGAAACAGAGGGCAAGATAGAAAGAGGGCTGTGTATAGATGGCAGGTTTGTTGATTTATACCATATGGGAAGAATAATAGGGTAGGTGAGTAACAGTGAAGAAAATAGCAGCCTTTATGTTAATAATAGCATCATTATGCCTATCAGCCTGTTCAACCCGGTCTGTAAACCCTGATATTGCGGCACTGACGGATTTTCATAGCACTACTATGGACAGGCTTGTTATAACCAACAGCAGGTATGCGGGAAAGTATACTATTGCTACTGAAAACACCATTAATAGCATAAAAAAAACCATTCTCAAGGCTAAGGGAGGTGTGCAGGATTCCCTGCTTGAGCCTGACTTTAAATTTGAGTTCTATAGTGGCTCAAAAAGGGTTGCAACCTTCTACTATACAGCCAAGATAAACGATGAGGAGACAGCAAACCTTAAGGATGAAAACGGAAACCTCTATCATATATCCACCAATATAGAGCAGAGCTTTATGAAGAGAATTATGAGATCTGATGATAGGGAGAACGTGTCTTCATATTATACATCACTTGTCAGAAAGCTTCTTGATAAGACGGTGGCATCAGGCGGAGATGTGGTGGTAATTGATATAAGTAACGATGATTCAATTACAAAGTCTATGACCTCGGTAGAGCAGAAGCACCTGCTGGATTCCATATCCAGTAAGGGAATAAGCCTTAAGTTCCCAAGCGAGGTGGAGAAGTGGGACTTTTATATTACCATTAATACTACCCAGTACACGGATAATTCCTGTAAGGGAAATGCTACCATAGATGATGTGGCAAATAATACTTCTGTTAAGTATTCGGTGCAGGGAGATTATGAAAAAGAATGGGAATACCATATACAATATAAATAAGAAAATACATTTAAGCCACAGAGCCTTCATATATTTTAATATGAAGGCTTTATTTATTGGGGTGGTTTAGTGAGGAGATTCAAGATTTTTGTTATTATACTTGTGGCTGTTTGTGCCATTCTTGGAGTGATTTATCTTATGTCCATAGCTAAAGATATGGAGAGGTATACCATTTCCTCCTCAGGAAGCTCATACGGCTTTGTACTGGTTTCATCCTCCAAGGAAGGGTTTAAGAACATATCTGAAAAAAAAGAGCTTTTAGAGTATGCTACTGGATTGCTTAAGGGTGCAGGCTACAGCTGCAGCTATGTTGAAATCGGAGGTATGGATAATAAGACTGCTGAGGAGGCAATACAAAAGGCCATGAAGGGTGCCGGCAGGTATATTCTGCTGGACATATGTCCGACCAAGCTGGTTGTCAGCGATAAATCGCTTATTCTAAGGGTATCAAGGCTTGAGGAAGGCAGATATCATAATAATCTGGAATATGCAAAGACTGTGAAGGCGGGAATTAAGGACGAGGGGATTGTTGTACATATTATCTCAGATGATAAGAATTGGTATTATCAGAGCCTTGGAGAAAAGTGCCTGAGGCTTGAGCTTTGGGATAACATAGCCGACGACAAGGCAAAGGAGCTTATATCCACAACATTGTCTGCTGTTATTAAATAGCTACTGGCCCTGTACTAGCCTTTTCAGCTTTTGAAACAGTGTGGGACTTATGATTCCCTTATACCACTGGAGTACAGCTTCCTGAAGCAGGCTGTCCTTTCCACAGTAGAGCTTTTTAACCTGCTCTTCTATGAGCTCTCTTGGGAAGGATGGTGTGGCATAGACTGCATTAAGGGCAGAAATACAGCTGTCTAAAAACACTCTGTCATGATTAGGGCTGCAGCTTAGAAGCTGCTGTATGTCCTGCTTTGAGATGTGTTTTCCATCTGTCTCCATGCCAAGGGCAATCAGGTCTATAAAAAATCTTTCACAGGATGATAGCTTGCTCATGTATATTACCCCCTTATGCCAATATTATAACATATATGAGCAATATAATATAAAACACAATGCAATAGCACTTTTATGTTTAGAATGGATTTATATGGTTAAAATATAAGGAGTAAATGAAAAATGTAATTTGGAGGGATAACAATGAGAGTAGTAGTACATCAGGATGTGTGCATAGGCTGTGGGCTTTGTCCATCAATTGAACCAAGCGTTTTTGAGCTTAAGGATGACGGTAAGGCACATGTAATAGCAGACCCTGTTCCAGATGGTTCGGAAGATGGTGCATTAGATGCCATATCGAGCTGCCCTGTAAATGCCATATCAGAAAAGGAGTAAGCGGTGCATTGCACCGCTATTGCTTTATTTTCTCCCAGTTTTCAAAGCTGCAGTCAAGCAACGTTTTAAGCGGCTCCTCCATATCTTCATTCTGAGGAACATAAAGGCCTTTATAATATGAGACAAGCTTATTGTTTTTATCTGTCATAGGTGGGAAAAAGGCATCGACCTCCTGGCTTGAAAAAACATAGTGCCCATGGACGTTGTTGTTTCTGTCAAAGCAAACGCATACCAGATAATCGAATTTGGAGGGCTGTATCCTATCAAAGAAGCACATAAGCCTTCTCATTTTGCACAGCCGATTGTCCATATTGCAGCATCTTATCTGTATCCTTTTCTTTCCTTTGATTTCAAGCTCACCAATGAAGTTCACCTCTCCGTAGGGGGATAGTAACCGCCTTTCTACAAGGTTTTTTACTGTGGTAAATACACCAAGCCATCTTACAGAAAAGGATGCCTTGTTTTTTACCATAAGCTCGTTTATGCAATCAAAGTAATTGATAAAAATCCCTCCGACAAGTTTGATTTAGTAAAAGTATATTTGCAATAGGTTGGGAATATGAGTATAGTAATTTGATTTAGGAGGATATAGAAGATGGTATATGCTGTTATCATGTCAGGGGGAATGGGTTCAAGGTTCTGGCCTAAGTCCCGCAGAAATCTTCCCAAGCAGTTTTTGCGGACTGTGGGAGATAAGACTATGGTGGAATGTACATTAGATAGAATAAAAAACATCATACCTCAGGAGAGGATTAGCCTTGTTACTAACAAAAGGTATGTTCCTATAATACAGAAACTGTTGAACATACCTTTTGAAAACATATTGATGGAACCTCAGAATAAGGAGACTGCCAGCTGCATAGGTCTGGCAGCAGTAAAGCTTCTAAAAAGGGATATTGATGCGCTGATGGTAGTGCTGCCCTCAGACCATGTAATAGAAGGCCAGGGAAGCTTTGAGAGAACACTTAAAGCCGCAATAGATATGGCCTCTGATGGGGAGTATCTGGTTACAATGGGTATAAGGCCAACCAGACCGGAATCCGGATATGGGTATATAGAAAAGGGTGAGGAGCTTTTAAGAGGTACTTACAAGGTAAAAAGGTTTGTAGAGAAGCCCAATGTTGATGTGGCAAGGAGTTTTATTGAAAAAGGAAGCTATTTATGGAATAGTGGTATGTTTGTATGGCGGGCTGACAGGCTTTTAAAGGAAATAAAACGCTATCTGCCCGATTTATACAAAAATCTCATGAGGATATACGAGTATATAGGAACTCCTATGGAACAGCAGGTTATTGATGAGGAGTATATGAAGATTGATGGCATATCCATAGACTTTGGAGTTATGCAGAGGACCCATAGGGCAGCGGTTATGGATACAAGCTTTATTTGGGATGATATAGGCAGCTTTACTGCACTGGAAAGGTTCCTGCCTGCTGATGAATCAGGAAATATACTGTCCTGCGGTGAGCATTCTCTGCTGGATGTGAAGAACACCACTATACTAGGGGATAAAAGGCTTGTTGCTGCCATAGGACTTAAGGATATGCTGATCGTTGATACAGAGGATGTTGTTCTCATATGCCCTAAAAACAGATGCCAGGATATTAAGGAGCTTGTTAAAAGCATGTCCGAGCAGGATGAGCTTGAAAGGTTCATGTAATGTAGTTTCTACCTCAATGTATACCCTGATTTACTGGGTGAAATACTAAACCTTAGTCACCTTAGATTTACTCTATACACCAGGAAAAGGAGAGCACTAATGGAGAAATATTATAATAAATCTGCCGATGAAACAAGAGGGCTTTTGCATACCCCTGAGGATGGGCTTGATGATGCCCAGGTCCAGGAGCGTCTGGAGAAGCATGGATATAATGAGCTTCAAGAGAAGAAGGAGAAAAGTATATTTCTTGTTTTCGTTGAGCAGTTCAAGGATTTTCTTGTAATAATACTTATAACAGCAGCTATTATTTCAGGCCTTCTTGGAGAACTGGCTAGCACCATCGTCATACTTGTGGTAATATCCCTAAATGCAGTTTTAGGAACTGTACAGCATGTTAAGTCGGAAAAGTCCATACAAAGCCTTAAGAGCCTGTCATCCCCAAATTCAAAGGTTCTCAGGAACAATAAACGAAGGGAGCTTCCATCAAGGGAGATAGTTCCTGGGGATATACTATACCTTGAGGCAGGGGATTATATAAGCGCTGATGGACGGATAATTGAATGCTATAACCTTCAGGTTAATGAAAGTGCCCTGACAGGAGAGGCTGAAGGAGTTATTAAAACCTCAGATACATTAGATGAAGCAGACCTCTCTATTGGTGACAGAACTAATATGGTGTTTTCAGGAAGCTTTGTGACCTATGGAAGGGCAGTAGCCATTGTAACAGGAACAGGCATGGACACGGAAATAGGAAAGATAGCAGGTCTTCTGGAAAGTGCAGAGCAGAAGAAGACTCCTCTTCAGGTTAGCCTGGATGACTTCGGTAAAAGGCTTGCCATTGGAATACTTATAATATGTGTTTTGATATTTTTCCTCAATCTCGTAAGAGGGAGGGGCTTTATAAATTCCTTCATGTTTGCTGTTTCGCTGGCTGTAGCCGCCATACCGGAGGCCTTAAGCTCCATAGTTACCATTGTGCTTTCCATAGGCACCCAGAAGATGGTAAAGGAAAATGCTATCGTAAGGAAGCTCCATGCAGTGGAAAGCCTGGGGAGCACCTCTGTAATCTGCTCCGACAAAACGGGAACCCTTACACAGAACAGGATGAACATACAGAAGCTTTATATAGATGAAAAAACTATAGATAAAGATTCCATGGACATAAAGCAGGAGCTTCACAGAAAGCTGCTTTCCATGGGGCTTCTCTGCAGCGATGCAGTTACCTCAAAGGGGAAGTCCATGGGAGACCCAACAGAGATAGCCCTTTTGGACCTGGGGGAGCTTTATGGACTTGATGAGGGAGAATCACGAAGCGAGCACCCAAGGCTGGGAGAGCTGCCCTTTGACTCTGACAGGAAGCTTATGAGTACTGTAAACGATGTCCATGGTGAAATTTACATAATTACAAAAGGAGCCGTGGATGTGCTTTTAAACAGGGTGGAAAGCATTGAGACATCAGAGGGCATAAGGCCTATAACAGAGGGTGACAGAGAAAATATAAAAAGTGCCAACAGAGAATTTTCAAACCAGGCCCTAAGGGTGCTTGCCTTTGCGTATAAGCCATTTTCTAAGGATAGAAAGGTCTCCCTTGATGATGAAAGGGGACTTACATTCCTGGGCCTTATGGCCATGTTGGACCCACCCAGAAAGGAATCCAAGCCGGCAGTTGAATCCTGCATTGGTGCGGGTATAAAGCCCATTATGATAACAGGGGACCACAAGCTTACTGCCTCTGCCATAGCCAGAATGATAGGTATCCTTAAGGAAGGCCAGGAGGCTATGGAGGGAAAGGAGCTGGATAGGCTTTCCGATGAGGAGCTTAAGGAGAAGGTGGATAACATATCCGTCTATGCCAGGGTATCTCCTGAGCACAAGATAAGGATAGTCAAGGCCTGGCAGGATAAAGGCAACGTGGTGGCTATGACAGGGGATGGAGTAAACGATGCTCCAGCCCTGAGCCAGGCAGACATCGGTGTTGCCATGGGTATCACAGGTACAGAGGTGGCAAAGGATGCTGCTTCCATGGTACTTACTGATGATAATTTCAGCACCATTGTCAGCGCAATATCCAGCGGCAGAAGCATATATGAAAATATTAAAAACGCTATAGGCTTCCTGCTGTCAGGAAACGCCGCAGGTATAATAACAGTGCTTTATACGGCTCTTAGGGGACTTCCAAATCCCTTTACGGCCCTCCAGCTGCTGTTTATAAACCTGATAACAGACAGCCTTCCTGCTATCGCTATAGGGCTTGAGCCCTATAGTAAGGATGTAATGAATGAAAAGCCAAGGAATATGGATGAGCCAATCATGAACAGAAGCTTTATGGGAAGGCTTCTATCAGAAGGTATAATAATAGCCCTTGTCACCATTTTAGGCTATCATCTGGGTCTTACAAGGGGAGCCTCTGTTGCAAGCACCATGGCTTTTTCCATACTATGCATGGCAAGGCTATTCCATGGGCTTAACTCAAGAACCAGTGGATTCTTAGGACACATAGGTGTTTTCTCTAACATGTTCGTATGGTATGCCATAGCTATAGGCTTCCTGCTGTTGCAGGTAATACTCAGGGTACCATCCCTTAGAGATATATTTGGTAATGCCGTATTAGCATCCCCTGATGCATGGCTCATATACCTGCTGGCATTTGTTCCAGTGCTTGTTATACAAATATATAGGCTTATACCGGGAAGTAACAGTATACGCCCCAGATGAATAACATATAGTAATTATTATTTTCTGGGGGAGACTGTACTTTGGACAGGGAAAATGGAGGGCTGGAGAACCTGGCGTTGCTTACACGGTATGAAGGTGTGAAGTCTCTTATTGATAATGAAGTAAATCCTCTTATAGATACCTGGAGCAAGCTTGCTGCCATAGCTAACAACTTTTCAAATGCAGCGGAGCATTTTGCCCATGTGGATCTTTCCCAAACCCACGAAATAAACGAACTGCTGGACCAGGCCAATAAAGCTAGAAAGCTGGCAGAAAAGGTGGAGCGGGAGATTGAAAGGAGAACCTGTATGGCCATTAGAGCAATAGATACGGGAGGGTTTGATTTGAGGTTAAAAAAGTGAAGAGTGAAGAAGAGAAAAGTGAAAAGAGAAAAGAAATGGAAGAAACGCATGCTTTAATTTTTGGGCATGCGTTTCCATTATGTAGAATAGGCCATATAAACTAAGATGATGGATTATAATAGAAGAGTCACATGGCAGAGGAATTCTGCTGTTTGACTGTTTTTTGAAAAAAGTTGAATATATTTATATTAGTTAATAGCACGTGGTATAATTCAGACATAAAGATTGGAGAATGAGGGGGATATTTACATATGATTCATTTTGAAGAAATTACGAACTCAAATATTTGGAAGGTATGTCAGCTAGAGGTTTTTGAAGAACAGAAAAATTTTGTTGCTGAAAATATTGAAAGTCTTGCAGAAGCCTATGCTACACGTAATGAAGGAAACAATGCACTTCCATTAGCTGTTTATAAT
>JAEZLD010000208.1 GCA_023415335.1 Bacillota bacterium
GGATGAAACCCTTAAGAGAGGGGCACATGCACAGGGGACAATAGCATATACCATAAGCCCTATACATAACATTGAAAGCTATACAAAGCTAGGTAAGAATCTGGAGGGCATGGGAGTAAACTCTATATGTGTAAAGGACATGGCAGGAATATTAAGTCCAAAGGATGCTTTTGAAATAGTTAAGGCTCTAAAGGAAACAGTAACTATACCAGTTTTCCTGCATACCCATTCAACCACAGGCTTAGGTCCAATGACGCTTCTTAAGGCAGTGGAGGCAGGAGCTGATGGAATAGATACAGCCATATCATCCTTCTCGGGAGGAACCTCACAGCCTGCTACAGAGACAATGGATTATGTTATGAAGCAGTATGGCTATGAAACAGGTCTTAAGACCTCTGTACTTAATGATATAAATGACTATTTTACACCTATACAGAAACAGTTTGTTGAGTCAGGAGGCCTTAACCCCTATGTACTTGGCACTAAAACAGACGCACTCACATACCAGGTGCCCGGTGGAATGCTTTCTAACATGATATCCCAGCTTAAGCAGCAGAATTCACTGGATAAGCTGGATGAAGTGCTTCAGGAGATTCCAAGGGTAAGAGAGGATTTAGGATATCCTCCGCTGGTTACCCCTATGAGTCAGATGGTGGGAACCCAGGCAGCAGCCAATGTGCTTTCCGGTGAAAGATATAAGGTAATACTTAAGGAAGTAAAGGCCTATATAAAAGGAGAGTATGGCAGGGCACCAGGCAAGGTAAGCCAAGAGCTTATTACAAAGATATTAGGCGATGAAAAGCCTCTTGAAATAAGGTTTGCAGATACCCTTGAGCCAGCTATACCAGAAGCCGAGAAAAAGCTGCAGGGAATAGCAGAAAGCCAGGAGGATGTGCTTTCGTACCTGCTTTTTCCACAGGTTGCTGAGGAGTTCTTTAAAAAAAGACAGGAGCTTAGGAATCCTGTTAAGGAAACCATTGTTCCATACACAATAGAATGCCTATAACGCTCTAAAAATATAGATATGGAGTGATAAAATGACACAATTACAAAGCTTTTGTTTATATTTAGATACTATTTTAATAGTAGTATTTGCATTGATTTATATTGTAAGGGTAAAAGGGAAGGCCTCCGAACAGGATGCTGCAGAAGCCATTATGCCTGATAGTGATGAAAGTGCAGCTGCCGAGATTGGGTATGCTGCCAGGTCAGAGGGAAGCATAAGGCTTGTTGGAGTGGAAGAGGAGCTTGTGCCTGTAATTCTGGCAGGAGTCAGTGCTTCCATGGACGTACCCATATCAGCTCTTAAAATAAAATCTATATCTTCAATATAGGAATGGAGGTTTTTCAATGAAAAAGTATATAGTTACAGTAAATGGTAAAAAATATGAAGTTGAGGTAGAGGAGGCTTCCTCTAATGCAGCCCCAGCGCCTGCACCAACACCGGCTCCTGTACCATCACCAGCCCCAGCTCCTGTATCCCATGTAACAGGCGGAGAGCCTGTTAAGGCCCCAATGCCAGGCAAGATACTTGACATTAGGATAACAGCAGGCCAGCAGGTTAAGAAGGGTGACGTTCTCTTCATACTTGAGGCCATGAAGATGGAAAATGAAATAATGGCAGGGGGAAGTGGAACAGTAGTAGCTGTAAACACTTCTACTGGAACAACTGTTAACACAGGAGACATTCTTGCTGTAATAAGGTAACAATTAATAAAAGTGCTGCTTCAGGGCTCTGGGGCAGCACTTTTATATTCAGCTTATTTTCTTTTTAACACCATGAAGTAGTAGTCGGTGTTATTTTCATTGTTAAATTGACGTTCTAAGCTTCTGAGGCTTTTCTCTTGTTCTTGAGAAAGACAGGCAAAGCTTAACTCCTCTAATGACTGAGTGTTATTATCATTATTCATATAAAAACCTCCTGTATCACATATAGTCTTATTTTATATTTCCCACTTGGTAAATCATTATGCATATTATAGGTGCTTGTCCATGACACCAATTTTATTTTATAACATATTATAAAATATATGCTTTCAGGAGGATATTATGGTAATAACGGGCTTTGATTGGAGGGCTATACAGGATAAGGTGGAGGAGATATTCGGGAGTGATGCGTGGAATCAGATAAATGAAATGATACCCAGGAGGGGGCCAGCAGTTGATGCATATACCGACAATAACGAAATAATAATAATGGTGGAAACACCGGGACTTTCTACATCAGACAAGATAAATTTGAAGCTGAGGGGCTACAGGCTTATTATACAGGGCACCATACCATATCCTATGCTAAATGAGGGGGACATGTATATAAGAAAAGAGAGGTTCTCTGGGGATTTCATAAGGGAAATAGAGCTACCTCATGACATAGCACCAGATGGGAGGATAAAAGCCTTTTATAAAAATGGAGTACTCGAAATACATGTTCCAAGGATTTCGTCTGACGATGACAAGAACATACAGGTAGATTTTAACGAGTAATAATTGGCGGTGGGAATTCGGCACGGCGTGACAAGGCAGTTTTTGAAGTTTGTCTGAGCCGTGCGGAAAATGAAGATACCTTCGCCTAATGAAGACGCTACGCTAATGAAGGAATGAAGACGTTCCCTTCGGTCACTAACAAGTTCACGGAGGTGTCTTTACTTCATTAAGTGCGAAGCACCGTTTTCATTAACGAGAAAAACAAGTGTCTTCATTAGGGTACAAGTCCGGCTTCATTTGGAATTTGTAGTGCAAATTACTGATTGTTATGGTATAAGACAAATAGAACCGACTGAAAAAGAACAGTATTTCCTTTTTCAGTCGGTTTTTAGATTTTAAGAAACAGCCTTGCTTTACTTTTTTCTTAAAACGGAGATACCTTCTCCAGCACAAACAGCTGGCTGAAATAGTCACCGTTTCTCCAGTTGATGGGCAGTCCTTCCTGCATAAGCAGGTCCCCTTCATAAACCTGGCTGCTGTTGTTTACCCTATAATCTGAACCTGCATCAAGTCCTTTAAAGCGTATCTTCAGGTATGCTTCCTCCGGCTTGCAGTAAGGCTTATAGTAGCAGGCTACAGACCTTTTACCTAGTACTGCCTGCCAGCCATATACCTCCTTCGGCTCAAGGCTGCTGCCTAGCCTGTAGAATTCACCCTTCTGTACTATCTCCCTCAGGCTCTTATAGTATGCCGATTGCTCTGCTACCGTCCTTAGCTCATCCTTGCTTAAGGCAGTTAAATCCAGCTCATAGCCAAAGTTAAACATGAAGGCTGTGTCTCCTCTAAAGGACAAGGGGGTGACTCTTTCCGTCTGCTCGTTAGGAGATTTGGAAACATGAGCGGTTATAACTCTCTGGGGGAAGAAAACTGAGGAGGTATGCTGGAGAGATAATCTGCATACAGGGTCAGTGTTGTCACTGAGCCAGCCCTGATGGAAGTATGCATACATTCCATAGTCATACCTGGCACCGCCTGAGGCGCAGTTTTCAAATAGTATATGGTCATATTTAGAGGTTATTCTTTCAAGTATGCTGTAGACTCCCAGCATATAGCGGTGTGCTACCTCCTTCTGCCTTTCCTTGGGGAGATAGGAGGAGCCAAGCTCTGTAAGCCTGCGGTTATGGTCCCATTTGATGTATTCAATGTTGGCTGAGCTAAGTACCTTATCCAGGGAGTTATAAATATATTCGCAAACCTCTGGGTTTGAAAAGTCAAGAACCAGCTGGTTCCTCCACTGTGTTCTGCGTCTTCCGTCCACGTGTATGCACCATTCAGGGTGCTGGCGGTAAAGATCACTGTTTGGTGATACCATCTCAGGCTCAAACCATATTCCAAACTTTAGTCCCAGTGCGTTTATGGAATCTACAAGGGGCTTTAACCCTCCCCTGAGCTTTTCAGTATTGCATGTCCAATCACCCAAGGAGCAGTTGGCTGAGTTGCGTTTGCCGAACCAGCCGTCATCCAGTACCAAAAGCTCCATGCCTGCTTCCTTTGCCTTGCGGGCGATGGAAAGCACCTTTGGGGAGTCGAAGTTGAAGTAGCATGCCTCCCAGGTGTTTATAAGCACAGGACGGGTTTCACTTGCCCACCTCCCTCTTAGAAGGTGTTCATTTACGAGAGAGTGCAGCTTTCGGCTTACTCCTCCCACACCCTTATGTGAATAGCCAAGTACAACCTCAGGGGCATAGAAGGATTCTCCCGGCTCTAAAAGCCAGCTGAACTGGAAGGGCTGTATGCCTATCTGTATTCTTGAGGAGTTATAACAGTCCATTTCAGCCCTTATTGTAAAGTTTCCGCTGTATACGAGACTCATGGAGTATACCTCACCATTGTCCTCGTCTGCTCCATCCCTTAGGAAGCACACGTTAGGACTGCTCTGGTGTGAGCTTATGCCTCTGGTGCTGTCCACAGACACTATTCCAGGCTTAAGCTGCTGAAGTGAGGGTTCCCTTTCCCTTAGGGCAGTTCCGTGCATGGACAGCATTGTGAATTTTCCGTCTGTAAAGTCTACGCTGGAGGACATAATAGTGTTAAGACGTACATTTTGAGAGCCTTCATTTTTTATATCCACATGCCTAGTTATTATGTCCAAGCTCTCAAACAGGCTGTAATAAAGCACTGCACGAACGCTTAGTCCCCTATCTACAAGCTGTATTTCAAGTGTCGTTACCTCCTTATCTCCGTGGGTTGAAGGCAGGCCAGGTATGGGCTTTTTTCCCTGGTAAATGCGGTAGCTTTCAAATCTGAAGTCGGTAATTGAGGTGCCTGAGATGCAGTCCTCTATTTCAACAGCAGGAAGCCTGAAATCTCCTGCACCATAGGATGGAAATTCATAATGGTAATACTCATATGTGTATTTCGGGTCATCCGGGTATTTGTTTTCTACTATATCAGCTCTTCTGAAGGGTGCTCTATCCTCTAAAGCTGGTGAGACCCTCCTAAGACGTTTTCCCCAATATACATGATGGAGGAGTTCTTTTTGTCGGAGCTGTATGACATAGCTCATGGTAGACCCTTGTATATGGAAAAAGCTTTGTTCTGAATCGAAATAAATAGGCAAGATATAGTCCTCCTTTAAAAGTATTCTGCTTTCAGTATACCATCAGGCAAGTGTTTTTTTAAGTACCTTAACTATAATAAAAAGAGCCTGTCAGCATTTTAAAGCTAACAGGCCCCTCAATAAGAAGGCTAATCCACAGCCTTCATTGAATCCACCATTTCAATGGCTATAAGCTTCTTATACATTATGAGGTCCACCAGCCCTGAGAATACCATTGTAAAGGCAGCGGAAAGCAGGAAGCTTACTGCTTTAATAGATCTGCCAAACATAAGGTCTGTGCTTTCTGCCCTGGCTATTACGAAGGTGTGGAACAAAACTCCAAGGCCTAGGCCTACCAGGGTTCCTATAAGGGTCAGGATAATTATTTCACGGTATATATATCCTCCAACCTCCCAGTCCTGGAAGCCTAATACCTTAAGGGTTGCCAGCTCCTTTTTACGCTCGTTTATGTTTATGTTGGTTAGATTGTACAGTACAATAACTGCCAGAGCACCTGCAGCTATAATTATGACAGCTACTATATAGTTTACGCTGGACAGCAGATTTTCAAAGGAGCCTCTGGTCTGTGATGTAAAGCTTACCCCCGCTATGGAAGCATTGGAGAGTATGAGCTCTGCTGCAGCATCCCTGCCCTGCTGGTCCTTAAGTCCTGTTGAAGCAATTATGGAGTTGGACAATGGAGTCTTTCCATAGGCCTTCTCATAGGCATCATTTCCCACGTATATATAGCTTCCTACATAGTTTTCTGTCACTCCGGTTACTTTAAAGCCTCCCCAGTCCCCATCCTTGTTCTGTACATTAATGGTATCCCCTGAGGACACTCCAAGAACCTCTGCAAGCTTTTCTGTTAGTATAACTGATGTGCTATTAAACTGTAGCGTTTTTGCGGTTTTTCTATTTCTCAAGGTTACGAAGTCATCAAGCTGGGTTCCTTCACCTGCACGAACCAGATTTACAGTAAGGACCCTGTTTTTGTCATTAAGGCTGGCTGACTCCATATAAAGATCAGTATAGCTGTTGATACTTACGGAGTCTGACTGCAGGCTTTCAATAATGTCATCGGGACTGGAGCCGTCCTTTAAAGTGATGGTAAGGTCGTATTTAAAAAGCTGGTCATATTGGGCATCTGAGATGCAGTTTAAGGAATCCTTAAGCCCAAAGCCCGTAAGCATAAGGGCGGTGCAGCCGGCAATGCCTGTTATGGTCATTATAAAGTGTTTTTTGTATCGGAATAGGTTCCTTGCTGTGGCCTTATAGTTAAAGCTCAGCTTAGACCATATGAACTTTACTCTTTCAAGAAGTATACGCTTGCCTGCCTTGGGGGCCATGGGTAGCATAAGTCTGGCTGGCTTTTCCTTGAGGGTATGCCTGCAGGCCATATAAGTAGCCCCCATAGTTATGGCTACGGAGGAAAGGCAGGATACTATTGCAAAGCCCCAGCTGAAAAGAGCCTTAAGAGGAGGTAGGGTATACATGGTGGTATACGCACTGTAAATAACTCTTGGAAGCACCTGAAAGCCTGCAAGAAGCCCTATAATACAGCCTAAAAGGCTGGCGAACCCACAGTATGCCATATATTTGGATATTATAGCGGATTTGCTATAGCCAAGGGCTTTAAGGGTTCCAATCTGAACCCTCTCCTCCTCAATCATCCTTGTCATGGTAGTTAATGCCACCAGTGCTGCTACAAGCAGGAAGAATATGGGGAATACCTGCGCTATATCCTCTACCTTCTTAACGTTTACCTTGTAGCTGGCATAGCTGACGTTGGAGTTCCTGTCCAGCACGTACCACTCAGGGTATTCTATTTTTGAAAGCTTAGCTTCTCCATCGGCAATATCGGACTCTGCTGCCTTAAGCTTCTGTTCAGCTTCGGCTTTTGAAGCATAATATTTTTTAAATCCTTCCTCCAGCTCATGCTTTGAAGAGGAAAGCTTTGCTTCATTTGCTGATAGTTCCCTTTCAGAGCTGTTAAGCTTTTTCTCGGCGGAGCTGAAGCCTTCCTCTGCTTGAGATATGGATTGCTCAAGCTGCTGGAGCCCTATGGCCAGCTGTTTTTCACCTTCAGTTATTTGTTGCATTCCACTTTCATAAGCAGCAGCTCCCTCATCATATTTTATTATCTGGTTTTCAATGTCAGATGGGAGGGCCTTGCAGCCTTCTATTATAGAATGTGCCTGCTCCATAAAAGGAGCACTGTCATCTATCTGCTTTTTAAGCTTATCCAGCTTAAGCTTAAGCTCTTCATTACCTGGGTCCTTATCCAGCTGGGCTAATCCTTTATTGTATTCCTCTACAGCGGCATCATATGATTGAAGCTGCTGTTCTATGTCAGAGGGGAGGGAAGCTCTGGCCTTGAGAAGGGACCTTGCACCTTCTATGGAAGCTTTTGAGGCATCCAGCTGTGCCTTAACCTTCTCTAGTGAGGCTTTATTTTCTGATAGTTCCTTTTCCTTGGATGAAAGAGAGGCTTTTCCATCTGCTATTTTCTGATTGTATGCTGATTTCTGCTCATGAAGTTCTGCTCTGCCTTGTTCTAGCTGCTGTCTTGCGCTTGAGAGCTTCTTTTCTCCTGTTTGAATCTCATGCTGGGCTGAGATGAGCTCCTTCCACCCAGAGGCAAGCTTATCCTGCGATTCCTGCTTTGCACTCTTGTAGCTTTCCTTTCCCTCGTCAAGCTTTTCCTGGGCATCTGATATAACTGAGGCATATCTGATATTGCATCTTTGCTTGCTTAGAAAGTCTAACTCATCCACGATGTGCTTCGCATAGTCTTCATAGCCTGAGGTAAAGGAGGTGAGATTTTCTGTGTC
>JAEZLD010000020.1 GCA_023415335.1 Bacillota bacterium
TATCCGGCAGGTCAAAGCCGTTTTTAACCCCATAATCAGAGAAGTCCGAGTACTTGCACTTAGGACATCTGTAGTGTGGTGGAAGTGAGTTAACCTCCGTTATACCGGTCATGTTGGCCACAAAGGAAGAGCCAACGGAGCCTCTGGAGCCAACCAGATATCCATCCTCATTGGACTTCCACACCAGCTTTTGGGCTATTATATACATAACGGAGAAGCCGTTCTTTATAATGGAATCCAGTTCCTTGTCCATCCTCTTCTGCACTATTTCAGGCAGCGGGTCCCCATACAGCTCATGAGCCTTGGTATAGGCAATACTTTTTATGGTTTCCTCACACCCGTCTATGTGGGGAGGACATTTTTCCGGAGAAATTGGACTTATGGGCTTACACATATCTGCAATCCTGTTGGTGTTTTCAACCACCACCTCATAGGCCTTCTTAGGTCCCAGATAGCTGAACTCCTCCAGCATCTCCTCTGTGGTCCTAAGGTATAGAGGCGCCTGATTGTCCGCATCCTTATAGCCCTGGCCTGCCTCAAGTATTCTCCTGTATATCTCGTCCTCAGGGTCCATGAAGTGTACGTCACCTGTAGCCACAACCAGCTTGTTAAGCTTCTCCCCCAGGGCTACTATTTTCTTATTTATATGCTTTAAATACTCCCTGTCAGGCACCTGTCCGTTTCTGACAAGGTAGTCATTGTTGCCTAAGGGCTGTATTTCAAGGTAATCATAATCTGAGGCTATCTGCTCTATCTCCTCCTCGGATTTGCCAAGCAGTATTGCCTGGTAAAGCTCTCCCTCACTGCAGGCACTTCCAATCATAAGCCCCTCTGAATACTTCTTGTACATACTTTTAAGTATCCTTGGTTTCTTATAGAAGTAATTCAGATGGGAATAGGATACAAGCTTATAAAGATTCTTAAGTCCTACGTAGTCCTTTGCAAATATTATTGCATGGTAGGTCTTCAGCTTCTTGTACTCCTCCTTCTTGGATTCCTCATCTGAGCCATATGTATCTATATCCTTAAGGGTTTTAGCCCCTCTTGCCTTAAGCTTATCCAGCATAATATTGAATACCTTAACAGTGGTATCCACATCGTCCAAAGCTCTGTGGGCAACCTCAACCTTTATATCCAGGTTTTTAGCTATCCTGCCCAGCTTGTAGCTCTTGTAGTCAGGGAACAGCTCCTGTGCCAGGGATAGGGTATCTACATAGGTAAAGTCAAACTCATATCCAAGCACCTTAGCATTGTGCTTTAAGAAGCCTATGTCAAAGGAAGCATTATGGGCCACCAGCACGCTACCCTTTATAAACTCAAGCAACTTGGGGAACACCTTATCTATGGTTTCCGCGCCCCTTACCATATCATCAGTTATATTGGTAACCTCCACCACCCTTGGTGGTATTGGTTTTTCAGGATTTACAAAGCAGCTGAAGGAATCTAATACCTTACCCTCCTTAACCTTCATAACACCTATTTCAGTTATTTTTTCAGTAACAGGTGAAAAGCCTGTGGTTTCCAGATCAAGAACACAGTAGGTAGTATCCATATCCTGACCCTTAGGATTGGTTACCGATGGCTTCTTGTCTGGAGCAAGGTATGCCTCAACTCCATAAAGTATCTTCATGTCTGGATTGTCCCTGCCCAAAAGCTTATGGGCCTCAGGGAAGGACTGCACAACTCCGTGGTCTGTAATGGCAATGGACTTCATGCCCCAGCTCATGGCCCTCTTTATAAGGTCCGTGGCACTGGTCATGGCGTCCATCTGGCTCATCTGGGTATGCATATGCAGCTCAACCCTCTTGACCTCAGCATTATCCTGCCTCTTAATCCTTCTGATTCCCTCTGTTTCCAAAATAGTATTTACAACAAGCTCTATCTCACCGGAGAACTTGCTGAAGCCTGCATTACCAGCAAGCCTAACTCCCTTAGCCTTCTTAAGCCTTGAGAGTATGTCGCCCTCTTCTCCACCCTTTACAAAGGCTTTGCAGGTCATGGAGCTTGAGCCATCATACAAATCAAAGGAAATAAGTACCTTGCCGCTTTTCAGCTCCTTTGAATCTATGTTCGAAATCTCTCCCTGTATGCACACCTTTCCCTCATCAGGAGAAATGTCTGTAATCTTTATAACAGGCTCCTTTATCTTAGAGCTTCTTCCAAGTATAAGCACAGGGTCAGTCTTCTTACCCTTTTCATCTGCCTCACCCTTGCCCTCAGGCTTCTTTTCTTCGGGAGGCGGAGCCATCTTAGGAGCTTCAAAGCTGTAGGTAGCTTTAAGCTGCTTTTCTATGAGCTGCTTTTCCTTTTCCACTATCTGCTCCTTCTGCTTTTTAAGCTCCTCCTTGGTTATTGCATCAATAAAGTTTATTTTATAGGAGCTTCCATAAAGCTCCTTTATAACCTCATGAACCTTCTTATCATAGCCCATGGATTTTAAGAAGCCGGATACCGCCATTTTAAAGCTGAAGCTTATGGTGCCGCCATCAACCTCATAATCACTGGTGGAAAGCAGTGCCTTTAATGCAGGGTATCTATCCTCCAGGGATAGAACTATATCCCCCAGTTCCTCCTCCACAGGCTTTTTCGCAGTTCCATCAGCATAGCTTACGGTGATTATGGAATCATCCACCACAAACCTTTCCTTAATGAAGCTGTTAAGAGCCTCAAGGGCTTTTATCTCTATATATTTATCCGAAGACAGCTTCATGTTGAAGGTCTTTGTTTTCTTATTCAGTGTAGCTGACTCCACCAAAGCACTGTTCATGCAACCTATGGCCTCGTAATCACCAAAAATCTCACTAACTCTTCTCATATAGCTTCTTAACCTTCCCCTAAATCATAAGTACTTAAATATTATATAGGATTTTATACCCTCTTGTCATGCAAAAAACAATAATAGGTTTTTTCATTATTTTTATTATAAACCCAATTAGAAAGCATATAAACATAGCTTTACCCAGAAAAATAAAAATACTATGGCAACTATTAACACTTATCTGCCCAGAGACATATCCCCTTCCCCCTTATTCAATACCACAGCATTTTGTGCGACCAATTTAATACCTTGCTTCAAAATTGAATTATTGTAGCCTCCAGACTTTTAAGCTATAATAGGCTTATACCATTTTTTTACATATACAAGGAGGGCTTTTATGGAGGCACAAATTGAAAAGCTTTATTCTGAAATCAAATACTATAATGACAGCTTCAAAAGACTACGCTATGAGGCTGCCTTTGAG
>JAEZLD010000047.1 GCA_023415335.1 Bacillota bacterium
TTTTTTTACAACCGTTGCAAGAAGCATATAGCATGCAACGATTGCTGCAAGGTAAGCAAAATAAACCCCTGGCAGTGCAGCCAGTCCCAGAGCCCTTCCCAGTGGAGTCATGGGAATGACAGTCACCGCCATGATTCCTACAAACGTTAACGTGAGCACCGGAGCCGAGGCGCGGCTTTGTATAAAGGGTATTTTAGGGGTCCTTATCATGTGTATTACAAGGGTCTGGGTCCACATGGATTCAACAAACCAGCCTGCCTGGAAAACAGCAGCATAAAGCGCCCTTAATCCTGGGCCCGCTATATGGGTAAACAGCTGCCCTCCCACTACAGAGGGGCATATGACAAAGTACATCAGAAGATATGTGGCAATATCAAATACAGAGCTTGTAGGCCCTATCCAAAGCATGAACCTCCCTACAGAGGAAGCGTCCCATTTCCTGGGCTTCTCCACATATTCCTTATCTACATTGTCCCATGGAACAGCCGTGCAGCATATGTCATAAATAAGATTAAGCAGTATAAGGTGAATGGACTCCATGGGAAGGAAGGGCAGAAAAGCACTTGCAGCTAACACCGAGAACATGTTTCCAAAGTTAGATGAGCCTGTCATCTTAATATACTTAATCATGTTTGCATAGGTGCACCTCCCCTCAATAATACCAGCTTCCAGCACCATAAGGTCCTTCTCAAGCAGTATTACATCAGCAGATTCCTTAGCAATGTCCACGGCTGTATCCACTGAAATCCCAACATCTGAAGCTTTCA
This sequence comes from Bacillota bacterium, assembly GCA_023415335.1. GTDB lineage: Bacteria > Bacillota > Clostridia > Clostridiales > Caloramatoraceae > JAEZLD01. Next base: position 768 of record JAEZLD010000047.1, read on the forward strand.
TAGCAGCAGCGTCGTTTATTCCATCTCCCATATACCCTACCGAATGGCCTGCTTCCCTGAGAACACGCACAATCCTGGCCTTCTGGTCGGGAGAAAGCTTTGCAAACACAGTTATTTTCTCAGCCTTTAATCCAAGCTCCTTATCTGACATACCATCAATATCAGACCCCAGCAGAATTCTTCCTGCATCAAGGCTTACCTTACTGCATATGTTGCAGGTAACCTTATCATTATCCCCTGTCAGGACCTTTATCTGGACGCCATACCCATTAAGAGCTCTTATTGCAGCGGCAGTTGTCTCCTTAGGCGGGTCCAGGAAGGCAAGGAAGCCTAACAGAACCATGTCAACCTCATCCTTTACTGAAAACTCCCCTACAGGAGCAGGATTGGTCTTCTGCGCAACAGCAATGACCCTCATTCCCTCAGCGTTTAGCTCATCAGCCTTTGAGAGCACATATCTTCGGACTTGCTCTGTCAGGGGTTCCACCTTTCCCTTATACTCTGTATAGGAGCAGCACTTCAGCATCTCCTCCACAGCGCCCTTTGTAATCATCTGGGTCTTGCCGCTCTTGTCACTTACCACAACACTCATCCTGCGGCGGTTGAAATCAAATGGTATCTCATCAACCTTTGTATAGGCTGACTCTAAGCTGCTGCCACTTATCTGCCTCTGCTTTATAATAATGGCAATATCGATAAGGTTCTTAAGCCCCGTCTGATAGAAGCTGTTAAGGAAGGCATGTCGGAGAACCCTGTCATCCTCATTTCCATGGATGTCCAGATGGTATTCCAGTACAACCCTATCCTGTGTCAGGGTTCCTGTTTTATCAGTACAAAGTATATCCATGGAACCCAGATTCTGTATTGCATTAAGGTTTTTAATTATAACCCTCTTCCTGCTCATTGCAACTGCCCCCTTTGCAAGGGAGGTTGTAACAATCATGGGCATCATCTCAGGAGTAAGGCCTACGGCAATTGATATTGCAAAAAGAAGTGCCTGGAGCCAGTTACCCTTTGTAAAGCCGTTAATAAATAGCACAACCGGAACCATAACCAGCATAAACCGTATGAGCACCCAGGAAACAGAGTTGACACCCCTTTCAAAGCTTGTCATGGGAGGCTTTGCCGTCAGCTGCCCAGCCATGCTTCCAAGCATAGTATCGCTGCCCACTGCAGCAACAACAGCCTTTGCACTTCCACTGATTACATTGCTGCCCATAAAAGCAAGGCAGGACATATCTGTGAAGGAGCTCCCACAATTGCAAGGCTTTGGGCATTTTTCAACCGGCTCACTTTCTCCTGTAAGGGCCGACTGGCTGATGAACAGGTCCTTGGCAGAGAGTATGCGCACATCAGCAGGGACCATATCCCCGGCTGAAAGGTGGACTATATCCCCAACCACCACATCCTCAAGTGGAATTTCCATTCTTCCTCCCTCAGCCCTCTCCACACAGGTAGTAGTATGAATCATTTTTGAAAGCTTTGCCGCAGCATTGCCACTTCTTGTCTCCTGTACAAATCTCAGCACTCCTGAAATCATAACCATTATAGAGATGATAGCCACTGTTACATAGCTTTCATCCCCAGGCTCCGAAAACACAATCTCCGTAAACACTGAAACTACGGCAAGCACGAAAAGTACAATGGTAAAGGGATTGATGAATGCCCCCCATATTCTTTTGAAAAGGGATTCCCTTTTGCCATAGCTAACTACATTGCTGCCATAGGACTCCCTTGACTCTTCCACAGCCTCGTCATCCATTCCATTTTCACCTGTTCCAAGCCTCCGGAGGACATCTTCATTGGAGTTTGACGCTGAATATATCAGCCTGTCTTTAATTATGCCGTTTCTGATGGAATCAGAATAGGCCCTTTTCCCAGTAACATTTACCTTTAAAACCTGGTTCATGAGTCTGCACCTCCAAATTATGATTTTAGCTTAAAGCTTAAAAGGAAGTGCGGCACATCCACAGGGTTAGCTACACAGCAGGAAAAATGGCGCAGCTTTTGCTCAGCCCTTTCCTGCTGTATACACGCCTGAATCGCCTACTTGGGATTGTGCCGTTGCTACTCCCTGCATCCATTTTTCTCACCTCACATTTATAGTAAAAATATTTGATTTAGCGCCATATGGCGCAGCTTTTTCAAAAGTACATAAAAAAACCGTACGTTCGGTATGAACATACGGGAGTGCTGGACAACTCTTATACATTCGTATGAGCTTTAGCTCTGCAGGGCGATGAAACTGTATTATGATACACCTTGTTTTCGATGTACCCTGTTCAAACCTTCTCATGGTGTTTCCACCACTCCGCGGCAACAGTCCGTATCCCTGTAGGAGCCTCACCTACCGAATTCAATATCGTTATAACACTTTATATGCGAAATGTCAATATATGGTTCCTTCATATAGGATATTTTGGATAAATTTATAAATAGCTCTTTATCCAAGCCTTCGTCTGCTATACCCGATATATTAGCCTCAGCAATGCCTAGATCTGTATATTTAGCCTTATGGCTTAAGGCAATTTAAGATTCATCATTGTCCATAATTTACAGCACCCTTACACTGCTTCACTCCTCAAAGGCTTTTTTAAGCTTCTCCTCCAGCTCAGGCATTGAAATAAGGTTTGACAAAAGCACCACCTTGGGAAAGCTATGGGTAAAATTCTCCAGATCCCCTCCCACAACAAAGAGGTCTGCAGCATTAGGTGTTGCATCAGACAGGGATGAGTGCATTACCTCTATGCCCGTTTTTCCCATTTTCTTTAACGCCTTCTCAACATTCATCCTTATAAGCAGCGAGGACCCCAGTCCTGAGCCGCAGCAGCACATGATCCTTTTTATTGCCATAATATCAGCTCCTTAATGATAATAGATAGAAGAGAGAACGGATTCTCTCTTCTATCTATTTATATTTATTGTATTAGCTTAGTATGATTGTAGTTAAGCTTGTACATTCTTTGATGCCTTTGTCTTCTTGGGAACTATATAGTTATAGGCTATGGGCAGCAGGAAGAATATGATACATACTATCATAAGCCAGTTTCCATGTACAAATCGGGCTATGTTTCCAAGCACGATTCCAACGCTGGAGAAGTCCGTATCCGAGAAGGTTGTGTTTGCAAAGTTCAGTGCTCCAAGCACCGGCAGGCACAGAAGCGGCAGGAAGGTTATAAGCAGGCCATGTGCAAATGAGCCAAACAGCGTACCCTTCAGCCCTCCCTCAGCATTTGCAAATACTCCTGAGGTAGCTCCGCAGAAGAAGTGGGGGACAACTCCTGGAAGTATTATAGCTACTGGTACTGATACGTTCAGGGCTATTAAAATGAACATTCCAACAACTCCGCCAAGGAATGATACCAGGAAGCCTATGATTACTGCGTTAGGTGCATACGGGAATACTACAGGGCAGTCTATTGCCGGCCTTGCATTTGGAACCAGCTTGTCCGCTATTCCCTTGAATGCAGGAACAATTTCAGCAATGATCATTCTTACACCGGCAAGTATAACATAAATGGCCCCGGCAAAGTTCATGCCTGATACAAGTGCATAAACCACCCAGTTGGTGTATCCATTTTTAACATAATTAGTTTCAAGCGCTCCAAAGCCTTCCTTAGTTGCTGCAAATGCAGTTACAACAATGAAAAGTACCATCATGGTAACTGATATAGCAACAGTTGTATCCCTCATGAAGGAAATCCTCTTTGGGAACTTTATATCCTCAGTAGTCTTGGCCTTCCCTTCTTTAACTGCTTTTCCATTAACCAGCTTTGCAACCTGGGCTGCAAACCAGTAGCCTATGGTTGAAAAATGTCCAAACCCTATTTCATCGGTTCCTGTAATCTTAGTCATTGTTTTCTGGGCAATAGCCGGGAACAGTGCCATAGTAAGCCCCAGAATAAGCGAACCTGAAACAACCAGCGGCAGGCCTGTAAGCCCTCCAACAGATAATACCACAGATATGAGGCATGCCATGTAAAGAGTATGGTGACCGGTAAGGAAAATATAATTCCAGCGGCTGAAGCGTGCAATCACCATGTTGGCAACCATACCGAAGCACATGATCCATGCTGTTGATTCTGCATAGGTCTTAAGTCCCATAGTTACGATAGC
>JAEZLD010000050.1 GCA_023415335.1 Bacillota bacterium
TATAAATCATCCAATTTCATTATATGTTACTCCTTTCTGAAGATGAGTATAGCAATCTTTAAATGATTTCTATGTGGCTATAACTACGAAAAAAATTTATCCACTTATTCTATTTATATTCTAGTACGTGCAGAACAAGCTGTGCCAACTGCAACGTGTGGCACTTTTTCAATGGGATGAAAGGTCTGAAGTATACGATGTAGGCCTCATGTTCCCTATGACTATGTGTTACGCGGTCATGTAGGTTCCCTACCTAGAGTATAAAAAATATTACATAGCTGGTAAAGGTAAAAATTGACACATAATTGTTAAATAAGTATAATAACTAAAAAAAGACATGTACAAACTTTCAGCATAAATCATTGCCGAAACAAATGTTACGTATTGCAAGGAGATTTTTAAAATGGGAAAAAATCAACCTAGCTCTTTTTTACCACCCATTTCAATTGGAACCTTTACAGAAGCTGTACTGCAATTAAGTAACAGCGGCAGCGGCTTTCCTTGTTGCCTGTTACATGGAACATATTGGATTCAATAAAACATCAGGTTAATAAAAGGCTCCCCTGGTACATGGTTTCTGCATCAGGGGAGTTCATCTATTGCGCTTCTTTAATTGTCAAAATATATATCATTGCAGTCGGTAAAGAATGAACCCCTTACCTGCTACATTGCTTAGTATATGGAGGCTCCTAAAGCCATCCAATAGTTTAATATATATTTGAACTTCACAATACAGTATATATCTAATTAAGGGGAGAAAAGGCATTAAAACTATATTATGAAGCGGAGATGAAATTAATTACCTTATACTTATATGATAAAACAAAAACTTTAAAACTACCTTAATAAAATAAGAACAAACCATTATATTTAAAACTTATTTTTTAGAAAAGGTATAAGCCTACAAGCTGTATATTATGATTGGAATACATGTCTATATATCCATCCAGGGTGGTATTTATTTTATTCTTCAGCTCTACACCCTCAGGTGACTCCAGATAGGAGAGGAACATCTGGCAGCAGGTGTTCATATTCTGCTGGTACTGCCTGAATTCTGGTGTAAATTCACTTACTATCTTACTGGCCTTACTGTCAAAGAATATTGCTGTGGGAGTAATCAGGGATGAATAACACTGTTTCCATCTGGAAACCCAGAGAGAATCATCAAGCTTACTGCGTGTTTCCTCTATCAATTTTCTAACGAAGGGCTTTATGGAGTCCTGCCTGAGTTCTTTTATTTCGTCAATTATGCCGCTATGAGATACAAATATGGCTTTGATTTCCTCGGGACCACGTGAATAGAGGTAATCCCTCAGCGATATCATATCTTTGGTCTGGTTGGCAACAATGTACTTGATAAGCCTATCCCAAAGAAACCTTCTATATTCATCCATTTCCTTGCCGTGCATGAAGCCCCCCCAGAAAAAGTACGCAAGGAGTTCCGCATCCGTTGTGTCTATTTGTTCTTGTTCACTATTGTAAATCTGAGTGGATGAGTGTCTCTTAAGCACGCCCTGGAGCTTTGCTGTGGTAGTTCCTTTTTCAAGGTCATCCAGTATATCAGCTGTGATGGCATACTGCTGTTCCATATGGGATATGCTTCTGCTTAGCTCCCTTTTGTGTTTGATCAGATAGAATACAGCAGTCTCGGGATATTTAACAATCTGACGGATGTCCAAAACCCTGAGGCCAAGGTTTCTCAGGTTGCGTATTTGAAGCAGAGTAGCTACGTCATTATCGGAAAAATTAGTATAGCCGTTTGTCTCGCTTTCTGGTGACAAGAGCTTTTCGCTTATATAATAGTGGATTGCCTTTTTACTCATACCAGTTAAGGTAGATACCTTGTTGATTCTCATAAGCACCTCCAAAACTATACCCTAAGGTCATGGTTCTATAAGTATTATATAATATAACATTGGCTAAATATACAGTATTTTGAATAACTTTTCTTTACATAATCATATAATATACAGTATTTTCAATATATTTTCCTTAAAATATTATTAGATTTTTAAAAAGTCAGGCCTAAATCCGACAGTATTGGCTTCTTGACTGTCTACCAACGGTCAATGCTACACTTAAAGTAATCCCAATATGGGGTAATATATGAAAGGTGGCAACCATTATGTATGAAAAACTTTTTTCCCCCTTTCAGATTAAGGGGTTAACGTTGAAGAACCGAATCGTTCTGCCTGCCATGGGAACCAAGTTTTCCGGCGGCCAGCGCTTTGTGACAAAACAGCTTATAAATTATCATATAGCACGAGTGAAGGGTGGCTGCGGGCTAAACATTGTTGAAGTAACCAGTGTACATGGTCCCAGTGCACCAAGGGGCTTCCTCTCCATAGCTGAGGACAAATACATCTACGGAATGAAAAAGCTCACCGATGCCATACACGAGGCAGGAGGAAAGGCCGGCATCCAGCTGTGGCAGGGCAGTATTGCTGTAAGCATGGATAAAGAGGCTATGGTTCTTGTGGCAAGTGACATGCCTGTTGCACCAGGGGTTACCCTGCCAGCCATAAGCAGGGAGCAGATTGCTGAAATAGTGGATTGCTTTGGAAAAGCAGCAGCCCGTTCTGTTGAGGCAGGCTTTGACTGCATAGAATTCCACTGTGCACATAACTATCTTCCCCATTCATTCCTGTCCGGAGGAATAAACCACAGGCAGGATGAATATGGCGGAAGCTTTGAGAATCGCGCAAGATTTCCTCTGGAGTGCATTCGTGAAATGCGTAAGCATATGCCGGAGGACATGCCTCTTCTGATGCGTATAGATGCCCATGACGATTACCTGGAAAATGGACTTACCATAGAGGAGGTAATAGCATTCTGCAAGTTGGCTAAGGAAGCAGGGGTGGATGTGCTTGACATATCCCGTGGAAACATAGTAACCGCGGCTATTAAGTTTGAGGTGCCTCCAATAGACCTGCCGAAGGCTTTTAATATTGAAAATGCTGCCATTATCCGCAGGGAGACAGGCATGCCTACAATAGGTGTGGGACGTATCAACGAACCGGGGCTTGCAGAGAGTATACTTCAAGAGGACAAGGTGGATCTTCTGGTTATCGGACGTGCACAGCTTGCTGACCCGGATTTCTGCAATAAATGCAGGAGCGGGGCAGTGGAAGATATAGACTACTGTGTGGGCTGCAACCAGGGCTGCTTCGACGGCTTTGCAGACATCAGCATTCCTTATATAACCTGCCTGCGCAACCCGGCCCTTGGAAGAGAAGAGGAATGTACTCTTGATGTTACAAAAAATCCTAAAACTGTACTTATTGCTGGAGGCGGCATAGCTGGACTTCAGGCTGCAATAACCCTGAAGCGAATCGGACACAAGCCTATTTTGTGCGAAGCCTCCGATAAGCTTGGAGGACAGTTCCTGCTTGCAGGGGAGGCTCCAAGAAAGCGGGAGATGAAGGATGCAGTAATATCAATGGGTAAAAAGGCACAGCGTATGGGAATTGACATACGCCTGAATACACCTGTGACACCCCAGCTTATTGAAGAAACAAGGCCTGATGCACTCTTTAACTGCATAGGTGCGGTGCCTGTTATTCCGAAAATAAAGGGTGTACTCCTGCCGTTTGTACTTGATTCACATGATATACTTGCAGGAAATGTTAATATTTACGGAGGCAGCGTTGTTGTTATCGGAGGCGGTATGGTTGGTATGGAAACGGCTGAGTTTCTTGCTGAACGTGGCTGTAAGGTCACCGTCCTTGAAATGCTTAAGGATTTCTGCGCTGACCTTGGTGCCCCACGTAAAATTTGTGTGGGTGAAAGCATATATGCAGCGGGGATAACCCCTGTTACTGAGGTGACTGTAACTGAGATACAGGATGGTAAGGTTATAGGAAACCAGAATGGAAATACAATTCAGTTCACATGTGATTATGTGGTAGTTTCTGTAGGTGCCAAATCCCGTGATGGAAGTGAGCTTGAGAAAGCATGCACAGACAATGGAATTGCCTATTATGTAGTAGGTGATGCATTGCGTGCACGCAGGGCACTTAATGCAACAAGGGAGGCCTTTGACATAGCCCGGACCTTTGACCAGAGAGAAATATAAAAAGCAGGAACCAGGCTTCAGCCCGATTTATAAAGATCAGGCTGGAGCCTTTTTTTTACAAAAAGTTATTTTGACTTTTACATTTTGAAGTGGTAATACATGAAGTGTAACGATAATTTATTTTTTATGACGAATGGAGGAGTAAAAATGGACATACAAATTACCAGTGAATTACTAAACAGTTTTTCAAAGGATTATAGAAGCAATGCCGTGAAGCTTGTAGCCACCTGTGCATTTGCAAGTACATCCATGACTGATTTATGCAATGATCCCGAAAGATCTGCCAGGATGCAGTTTAAGTTTTCGGTGGACAATCCTACCATGAAGGCAACCTCACAGAACCACAGCGGACGTTGCTGGCTGTTTGCTGCCACAAACGTTTTAAGGGAGATTATAGCAAAGAAGAAGAACCTTGAGGAATTTGAGCTGTCCCAGAGCTACCTTGCCTTTTGGGACAAGTTTGAAAGATGCAACTATATGCTTGAGGCAGCAATAGAAACTGCAGAGCTTCCAATTGATGACAGGATTGTATGCCACCTTCTTAAGGATAACGTTCCTGTACATGATGGTGGGCAGTGGGATATGTTTGTAAACATTGTAAACAAGTATGGTATAGTTCCTAAGGATGTAATGCCTGAAACCTTCCAATCATCTGATACCAAGAATGTTAACGGAGAGCTTGCCAGGTATATGAGAAAGGCGGCCATTGAGCTGAGGAGTGCAGTACATAGCAAAGCTGATGACAAGCAGATAAGGGATATAAAGGAGAAGTACCTGTGTAATGCATATGGCTTCCTTTGCGAATGCTATATGGAGCCTCCTAAGAGCTTCGACTTTGAATATGTTACAAAGGATAAGGAGTACAAAATAGAAAAAGGATATACGCCCCTATCCTTTAAGGAAGCCATGATAGGCGATATGCTGGATGAATATGTGGGCTTAATAAACGCACCTACCGAGGACAAGCCATATGACAGGATGTATACTGTAAAGTATCTTGGAAACGTGGTTGGAGGAAATATAGTAAAGTACCTTAACCTGCCAATGGATGAGATTAAGAGGATAATGGTACAGTCACTGAAGGATGGAAATATAATATGGTTCGGCTCAGACTGTGGAAAAAATGGCAACAGGACAACTAAGGTTTGGGATGATAAGAACTTCGACCTATATCCTCTGACTGGTATGGACTGCACAATGTCCAAGGCAGAGATGCTGGACTACGGTGTAAGTAAAATGAACCATGCAATGGTCATAACGGGAGTCAATTTAGATAATGATATTCCTAACAGATGGAAGATTGAAAACAGCTGGGGTCCGGAGGGAGCCAACGGTGGATATCATGTGGCATCTAATGGATGGATTGATAAATTCGTATACCAGATTGTTGTAAAGAAGGAGTATTTAGGTGAGAAGGCTGCATTGCTTGACCAGAAACCCATAGAGCTTGCTCCATGGGATCCTATGGGAAGCCTTGCCGACTAAGCTGTCTTGAAATATCACACCTGCACATGGCTGAAAAACAACTGATAATAAAAGAAGGACCAGGCATTACATTAAATTGCAGTGCCTGATCCTTCTTTTGGGTTATATATATTCAAGCCTCATAATATGTACATTAGGATGGAGGGGGATGAAATGAAAAATGTTTAA
>JAEZLD010000061.1 GCA_023415335.1 Bacillota bacterium
TCTCCTCACCGCTTGTGGCTGCGGAGGCTATATAGAACATGCCACCTAAACCTTGTTTTTCAACCATATCCTTAAACACAAATTCTGCCATAGGCGACCTGCATATGTTCCCATGGCAGACAAATAAAACCCTTATCAAAATAAGGCCACCTCCCAAAATACACTGCCCTGCATCAATTCAATCACCGCCAAAAGAACGCCCTTTTGTTTCAGACATCCCTTGCAGGAATTCTTTACTCCACAGTTTTCACAACAGCTATTTCCGCAGATATCTTACTCATAATTATAACCTCTTTTTATTTTTAGAAAACACCCTCATCAGAATTTCTTTTTCTGAAGAGGGTGTTCCGTCTTACTTTAGCTTATTTCCATGGGAAAATGCATTTCCAACCTTTTCACCAAGCACATGATAAGCGTTATTGAATGGATCAAAGCTGATTGGCTGTACCTTGGCCACATCAACCCTTCCATGACACACTATACCATACTATAAAAATATATATTTCCTTTAACATTGCTCAAATAACAGACTTTGTATACTCACTATTATGCTAACGATTAAGATTCCCGTGACAGTCTAGCAGACAAACACCCCCACTACATCTTCCTCTCGTCAAATTTCTACATGCACCTTTCACGCATATGGCTCCTTACAGTAACACTCGCTTGTATAGTTCCACCACAACACGAGGCTTAACCAAGGACAACATTTCGACATAAGGCTTCCACTATTAAGAACTCTATCTCTCCATGAAATAGTTCTCTGTTAAAGCTTGAGCAGCCTATCACCATTTACCTGGTCAGCACTCCATGCAATCAATGCAAAGCTTCCATTTGTGTGTTCGTCAACCTTGTTAATCCACTCTACTTCATTGCTTGCCTTAGCTTTCATCAAACTGCTTTCCGGGCTTGCCTGATAGAAGCTCTGGTTTATAACCCACCAATTTGCAGCTATACCAGCACGCTTCAAGTCCTCCTCCAGACGGAGTGCTTCATAAACCGGTGTTGCTTCAGGCAGGGTAACTATAACAACCTCGGTTTCTGCACTTTTTAATCTTGGCAGCAAGCCCTTGACTGCTTCTGGCGTTTCACCCTTGGTACGCTTAATTTCCTTATCATAGCTTTCGGTGGATTCCAGAAGAAGAAGCGTATGCCCAGTGGGTGCAGTATCAATTACAACAATCTGGTTATCTGCCTTCTCAACCACCTCTGCAAATGCTCGGAACACAGCTATTTCCTGTGTACAGGGAGAACGTAGGTCTTCCTCGATATAGGCAATATCCTCACTGGAAAGCCCATTTCCCTTGGCCTTAGAAAGCACCTCATTTTGATACTTTACCAGCTCCTCGTGCTCGTCAATGTGACTCATGGTGATATTATCAGCTGTATCCAGTACAAATTTCAGATGGGCTGCCGGGTCTGTGGTAGTAAGGTGTATTTTCTTACCATGTCTCGCCAGCCCCATAGCTATTGCAGCAGCCACTGTGGTCTTTCCAACGCCACCCTTACCCATGGTAAAGACCACCTTAGTGCCGTTTTTTTCTATAGAATCTATTACATCCTTCAGGGAATGGAGCGTTTCAGCTTTTACCTTATCCTGGCGGATAACAGTATGGTCGTCCTTTAGCATTGCACGAACATTCTCAAGCCCTGTAATACTGTAGGCTCTAAGAGGTATTCTATAGATTGGTAATGCTTTCAGTCCTTCAGGCATTGCATTTAATGCAGACTGCTGCTTCTGATATAGCTTCTCTGAGATATCATCATCATGCACTTCCAGCAAACCATTAACAATAAGCACCTGATTTTTTATACCCAGCTCGGACAGTTCAACAGATGCTCTCTGTGCTTCCTTAAGGGGAGAATACTCCGGGCTACTTACAAGCACCAACGTTGTACGGCTTCTATCTGCCAATGTTGCAACAGCTTCTTTATAAACTGCCTTTTTGCCCTCCAGACCTGACAACTGTCCCAGGCAGGAAGCACCGTGGGTGTTTTCACTTATAAAATTACTCCATGCAGAGGGAAGCTGCAGCATACGAAGGGTATGGCCGGTAGGCGCTGTATCGAAAATAATGTGGTCAAACCCCTCTTGTATTTTATCATCCGTAATAAAAGAAGAGAATTCATTAAAGGCTGCAATTTCTACGGTGCAGGAGCCGGAAAGCTGCTCTTCCATGTTGGCAATTACAGCCTCTGGCATAATACCCCGGTAAGGTGCGATTACACTATCACGGTATTCAGCTGCAGATTGAACAGGGTCCAGGTTTGCAACAGACAGATTCGGTACAGCAGGAATTACCTGTGCCTTGTTTGTCAGCTGCATAGAAAATACATCCTGTAAATTAGATGCCGGGTCGGTGCTTATAAGCAGCACCTTCCTTCCATGGTCTACCAGGAACATGGCGGTTGCACAGGCAGCAGAGGTTTTGCCAACACCTCCCTTCCCGGTAAAAAAAATATATTTTGTATTTGTAACCTTAGATGGGTCATAAAGCGGATAGGACTTCATAAAAATCCTCCTTTTTAAGATTCAATTTTTTCTATGTTTAAATATTTTTATAACCGATGCTGACAGAAATCAGCATCGGTTATAAGTTAATTCTTTAGACTTTAGCAGCAGGGGCCTCCACAGCAGCATCCTCCCTGAGAAGCATTTTCTTCGGCAATAGTCTCTCCAGTGCCACTGCAGCAGGATTCCTCGCTGCAACAGCAGTTACCATTTTCAGCAGATACCTCACTGTTGCAACAGCAAGGCTCCTCGGTAGTTGCCTCACCTCCGCAGCAGCAGTCTTGTTTATCAGGCACCTGGCTGCAGCATGTCTGTACTCCAAGAATCTCGCCTGGCAGCTCCAGCCAGTTGGTAAATTCCAAATTAGTTGGATAACGTCCTGCAATTACAATAATACCATCGACAGCCACAACAGGCAGCTTATCCGGGCCAAACTTCTTCAAATATTCAGCAACAGACTGATTGTTCACAAACTCCATGGGAGCGCTGGTAAGGTTAAAACGGTCAACAACCGCACCAGCTTCCTTAAGCGTATTCAGCACTGTGGTCACCCTGAGCAATTCTGGATCAATGGATGCACCGCACAGACCAGTGGGACAGCACATAGCGGGTTCAAAAATTTGCATTTTTCTCATAACAATAGCCTCCTAATATTTATTTATTGAATTTCTTCTATGTTTTGATTTTATGAAAGCCTATACTCCATTATTTTCATCTATGTAATGATTCCATTAACAACATTTTTCCCAGTCACATCCCTTTTCCTGGTGACAGATGCAGTTTGCCTTCTGTGAGTAAATTGTATGCAGTGTATTTTCTAAGGCAGAAAGGGTTTCCTTATCCAATGAGTAGTAGATGTTCTTTCCTTCTCTGCGATCTATAACAATTTTTGCTTCAATCAATACCTTCATGTCATGAGACAGGGTTGGCTGGGTAATATTGAAGGCCTCCTGAATCTCACAGGCGCAAAGCTCGCCGCATGATAGCATATCTACGATTCTCAATCTCTTTGGGTCAGAAATTGCTTTTAGTGCCCTTGCAGTATCTATATAAATCTGTTCCATAAAACCACCTCACATAGATTTTTTTCTATGTATATAGCATAATCCTTCTTCCACTATATGTCAATAATTAAATTGATATTTATCTATATGTTTTCAATATAAAATAAATATGCCCGAAGCGATTGAATTTTATAAAATCACTCCGGACTGTTTGTTTAGTGCTTATCTGGGTATAGTATGCTTCTTAAATATCTTATATAATTGTCCCAACATCTATAATGCATAAGTGCTCCACTACAGCAGCTTTTCGCATGCATAATAGTGGTTGCCATACATATCACACTCTCCCATTACCTTAAAGCCTGCTTTCATGTATGTCTTGTATGCAGGAATATTTTTGCATGCAACAAGAAGATGAATTGCCGTACATCTCTCTCCCTTTAAGGCACCCTCTATCTGTCTGACCATTTCGTATGCAATTCCTTTTCCCTGAAACCTGGTGTTTACAACTACCCTTGCAATTTCCCTGACAGCTCCGCTTCTAACCTTCCAATAGTCCAACTCATCCAGCTCGTTTTCATATATAACTGAAAGGGCTCCTAATAATTGCTCACTTTCAACCATTACAAACAAATTATTATTCCTATAATCTGTTCCTATTTCTTCCTCCCCGGGATAAAACTCATTCCAGGTGCAGAACTCAGTCCCTATTACGGACCTATATAATTCAAGAATTCCTTCTAACTCTGTAGCTGCGGCTCTTCGAAATTCCATGATGCTCCCCTCTCACTAATTTTTCTGTGTCCAGGGCCTTGCATCAAGAGGCTCGGTGCATCCCCAGGGCTTTGCAGCCTTGGCAAATAATTTGCCTGAAAATAGTTTAAATACAATTGCATACAGGATTTGCATTCCTTTTGAGAACTGTTCTGGTCCGGTAAACTCTCTGGCTTCATGTGAAAAGAAATTATGATCCTCTGCAAATAATTCCCCCATTTTTTCATACTTCCCTGTTATCTTGACTGCAGCTTTCTACTCTTAAAGGCCTTTATTGTAATAAAATCAATCGTTGCGCAGATAACAAAGTAAACAAGATAGCATATTCCAAGGGTTTTAAATGAATTGCCCATGAGTGGTAGTGGTGCAATTCTCCATGAAAAGCCTCCTAGTATACCGTCCACTATATTGAATATGCAGGAAATTGGAATAAGCAACAGTATCCAAGCATTAATCACTATAAATGACTTTCTTGCTGAGGTCCTGCTATCTCCGGTTCCGATTATCTGCCCAACACAAAAGATCATACTCCCTGCAGACATAAGGATAAGACCTACCGCAACAGCAGTTGGAGTCTGTTCTTTAATCCATACCATTACGGCTGCGATTAGCCCTATAAAATTCAAGGCTGTACCTACAGCTGTAAAAATTCTTGAATCTGGCTTTTTCTCCTTTTCATCTGTACTCTGTTCAATACCCTTTAGAAGATAATCTGTTGTGACATCAAAATAATCACTCAAAAGAATGATCTTTTCTATATCAGGGGTGCTTTGTTCACTTTCCCATTTTGATACTGCCTGACGTGATACCCCTAAGGTATCTGCCAGCTGCTCCTGTGATATTCCCTTTGCTTTTCTTAAGCTTTGTATTCTATCCGCTGTGTTCATTTTTGACACTCCTTTCAGATTTGTTAGTGTCATAATATCAAAATTATCGGTTGCATATCCACCAACGATACATGGTTTTTTGTCAACCCATGGTTGCATCCCAGTAAAATCGGGCTTTTTATAATTAAATCACATGATTGTACATAATGTATTTAATTCCCCAGGAAGAGGAACTTACTAAAACAAGGTTTAAAAATTTAAGTCAGCCTATTTATCTTATTATACCTTATCATGAAATATCTTGAAACTGTACAAGCTTTTATAAAAAAATCTGCACCTTTTTTATAAGGTACAGATATCTTTAAGTAATAATTAATCTATATTATATACCCTTGTATTTACAATAACCTTTTTCATACTGATGCTTGTCTTTTCACCCTTTATAGCAAAGGCTATGTTTATAGCATGGTCAGAGCATCTTTCAAGGTTGGAGGTCAGGTCTGCAAATACCATGCCCGCCCTTGGGTTGCATGCCTGAGCCTTAAGGCGAGTTATATGGTTTTCATTGAAGGTATCATGCATCTCGTCTACCTCCTCCTCCGTGTCTGAGATAGTCTGGAGGATTTCAAACCTGTCATTCTCATACGCATCTATGGCAAGCTCAAGCACCTGCTGAACCTTGCCTGCTATGGTTCTCAACTCTGCAAGTCCCTCAGCTGAAAAAGAAACCGTTCCTTCCTTCATTTCCTGGGAATACTCTATTATGTTCTCTGCATGGTCCCCTATTCTCTCAATATCAGTAACAACCCTCATCATCATTCCTACCTTTTCTGCCTCGTCAGGGTCCAGCTTCTGGCTGTATAGCTTTATAAGGAAGCCTGTAATTTCATGATTAAGGTAGTTTATTGTTGACTCTGTTTTTTCTACCCTTTCACTCTCATCCACATTTTTTTCAAAGAAGGTCTTCAGTGCAAGCGCCAGGTTGTTCTTTGCAAGGTCTGCCATGCGAAGTATCTCCTTCTTACACTGTACAACGGCCACATGCGGAGAAAGAAGCATGCTGGAATCCAAATACATAAAACCCTGGGTTTCGCTACTCTCATCCGGCTCCACAGGAATAACCCTCTCGCATATCTTTCCAACCCATCTCACCAATGGGAACATGGCTGCAGTGGATACGATATTAAATGCCAGGTGAAGGTTTGCAATCTGTCTTGCCACATTTCCTTCCGCAAGACCCATAATCCATGAAAGAAGGCCCGGAATAATTAGCATTATTGTAATAAATGCTATAGCACCTATAACCTTGGCAAGCACATCAGCAAGCGCTCCCTGCTTGGATCTTCTGTTTCCGCTTAGGGAAAGCAGAACCACTGGAGATGCCGCCCCTATGTTCATTCCTATAATAAGGAACATAACCGATTTTAGTCCGACTGAAAGCCCTGCAGTCTGCAGCAGCAGCACCTGGAGAATTCCAACAGAGGCTGAGGAGGACTGTATTATTGCCGTGAATACTATTCCAAACAACATGCATAAAATGGGGTTGGGCTCCTTCATGAGGAAGTCTTTAATAACGGTTGCCAGTTCAAGGCTGTTAACTCCTTCTCCCATTACATATATTCCAGTAAACAGCATACCAAAGCCTAAAATAACGGCTCCGATTTTTCTTACCAGCTTGTTTTTAATGAAAAGGAACATAATAACTCCTATAAACAATATAAGAGGAGCTATCTTATCAATTTTGAAGGCTATTATCTGAGCAGTTATTGTGGTTCCTATATTAGCTCCAATAATTATGTAAAGAGCATTTACCAGCTTCATTAAGCCCGCATTCACAAAGCTAACAACAATTACGCTGGTTGCTCCTGAGCTTTGTATAAGCATGGTAACTCCCATTCCCACCATTACTGATATAAAGCCTGTTTTAGTCATTTTTTCAAGTATGTGCCTCAGGTTATTGCCTGCAAGCTTTTCTAGTGCGCTGGACATAAAATTAATACCATATAGGAATAGACCTATGCCTCCCAGCAATAAAAAAACACCATATGCCATTTTTTTCTCTTCTCACTTTCCTTATCTCTTACATTCTCATATTCTCTTACATGTAAAATATTATTATATAATGAGCCAAATTACAACAATTTGAAAGTTTTCTTAAAAGAATAATTTTCCAAAGGCAATAAGGCTAAACTTTTTAGCCATATGCTTCTGCCTCATATAGCCAGAGCTTCTTAACACTATTTAAGTCATGCATATTCAAAATATTTCATTAAGGACACGAAGCGATTTGAGCTGTAATTATTTAAAATGTAATAGTACAATATAACTATAGAAATGCTACAATTATTGAAATACATTTCGTGGGGGGTTGCTATGAACAGCAGACAGGTTGAAATACTCCGCATATTATGTGACAGTAAAAATCCGCTTACCCTTGCTGTCCTTTCAAGGCAGCTGAATGTAAGCTTAAGGACCATACAGCATGATTTTGAGGTAATCAATTATGAGATGGGTCAAAATCAGGTCGGAAGCCTAAAGGACTTCTATAAGAAGGGCAAGGGCATACTGCTTGATTCAGTAAAGCGCCAGGATTTGGCCGCATATCTTGGAAAACCAGGGCAGCTGCTGGATAACCCCTCTCCTGAGGAAAGAGCCCTGCTCGTGTATCTATATCTGCTTTTAGGAAGGAAGCATATAACCATAAATGAGCTATGTGAAAGGTTTAAGGTCAGTAAGGGTACTGTCCTCAATGACCTTGAACGCATAAAGCTCCATATGTCTGAGAAGGGTATTACCCTGTCCTTCAGCCAGAAGCCGGGTCTCCACCTGGAAGGATCCGAGGATGCCATAAGAGATACGGGAGTGCAGCATTATCTGGAGTTTGTAAAGTCCTCAACACTTTTCGGGGCAGAGGACTACCATAGGGTTAGCATATGTAACAAAGCGGGTACTACCTTTTCAATGGAGGATTCCTTTTTTATTTATGAGGAAGGAATAAAGCTTAGCAGAGCACTCGGAAGAACCATGACCAGCCATGATTTCCTTATGGTCATGTGCTACCTAGAGGTATCCCTTGTGCGCATGAGCCTTGGGATGTATATAAAGGTTCCTCAGACACAGCTGGAGCGTATAAAATCCTCCAGTGAGTTCCGTGCCATAAGCTTTCTTCTTAATAGCTGCAGTAAAAGGTTCGATATAAAGTTCAATGACAACGAGGCTGTATTCATTGCCTCCAAGCTGCTTGCATCAAGCATAGTCACCTCATCCTCATCTGAAGGTGATGAGAATTATGCAGATGTGCAGATGCTTGCCTGCAGCCTTATACATGCAGTTGAGAAGGAAATGGGACTGGATTTCTCACAGGACTTGTCCATGTACAACGATCTGGTGCTTGACCTAAGGCCTGCCATATACAGGATAAGCAGCGGGATGCAGCATAAAAACCCTTTGCTGGATGAAATCAAAACCACCTATCCTGAAATTTTCTCTGCTGTTGTACTCAGCTCCTCGCTGATACAGGGTGTTACCAAACAGCCAGTATCACAGGATGAGGCTGCTAATATAACATTACACTTTGCAGCAGCTATAGAAAAGCAGCGCAGTCAAAGCTTCAAAACCCCTACGGTCCTCATAGTATGTGACTCAGGCATAGGAACCTCCAGCCTGCTTTCTGCAAGGCTCAGTTCCATATATGATGTAAAAATAGCAGGTACAGCGGCAGTTTATGAGGTACAGGAGGCTCTAAAAAACACGGAGCCAGATTACATACTGTCCACCATAAGCTTAAAGCTTGAGGATAAAAGGGTGCTTCAGATAACCCCAATGATAACAGATGATGACATGAAAGCTTTAGACATATACCTCCAGAGAAAGCACATTCCCTCAATCAATCAAGACAAGCTTCTTGAAATAATCTCAAGAAACTGTACCATACATAACAGAGAGCAGCTGGTCATGGATTTGGAGTCAGAGCTATCCATTGCTTTGGAATCCCATAAAAAAAAGCTGACCTATTCATCATTAAAGGATGTAATGGCAAAGGATATGATATCCCTTGAGTATAGTGCAGAAAACTGGGAAGCTGCAGTAAGGGAGTCCGGAAGGCTTCTGCTGAATGGCGGCTGTATAGACGAAACCTACATAGAGGACATGATATCCTCTGTAAAGGCATTAGGTCCCTATATAGTCATATGCAAGGGCGTTGCCCTTCCCCACTCCCGGAGTGGAAAGCATGTTAAAAAAATTGGCATAAGCTTCCTTAGGCTTAAGGAACCTGTAGAGTTCGGAAATGAAGAATTCGACCCTGTGGATATGGTGTTTGCCCTATCCTCAGTGGACAATAAATCCCATATACATGCCTTAAGGGATTTATCCAGGGCATTGTCACAGGAAAAAACAATTAAGCTTTTAAGAAACGCAAAAACACCTGAAAGGGTGCTTGAGCTTCTTGCGTATAAATAATTCATACTAAGAGAGGTGCATTAACATGATCCTTAATGGTAACCCGGTATCACCTGGAATCGCTATAGCAAAGGCATTCCACTACATCCCCTTTGTACCTGAAATAAACACAGAAACTGTTGACCCTTACAAATCAAAGGAGGAACTAGAGGCCTTTAAAAAGGCACTGAAGGAAAGCCAGAAGGAGCTGGAGGCAGTAATAGAAAGGCTTAAAGCTGCACAGGATGAAAAATATAAGATATTTGAAGCCCATATTGACATTGCAAACGATGAGGTTATGAACGAGGAGATAGAAGCCCTTATAAATGACGAGCATTGTACAGCGCTCAGCGCAGCAGAGGCCATCTACAACCAGTACATCGAGGTTCTCAGAAGCAGCAAGGATAAGCTTATAAGTGAAAGAGCTGCAGACCTTAAGGACGTTAAGAAGCGTGTGCAGCGCAATCTTCTTGGAATTAAGGAAAGCAATATATCTACTCTTCCTGAAAGCGTCATTATAATAGCCCATGACCTTCTGCCATCAGACACTGCAACACTTGATAAGGATCATGTTTCAGGCATTATAACAGAGATCGGGGGCACCACCTCCCATACAGCTATAATAGCCAGGGAATATGGCATACCAGCCATAGTAGGAGTCAAGGATGTACTCAAAAGCCTTACAAACGGCGAAATCATAGCCATGGATGCAGCTGCAGGAATAATTGAATCCCATCTGACAGATGAAACTATAGCTTCCTATAAAAATAAGCAGAAGGCCTTTCTTGAAGAGAAGCTTGAAGCTGAGCAGTACCTGCATAAGGATGGCTTAACTGCAGAGGGAGTAAGGATAGAGATTGGAGCCAACGTAGGTGGCAAAAACGATGACATAGCTGCATGTGCCAGCTTTACCGACCTTATAGGCTTATACAGAACAGAGTTTCTGTACATGAGCTCCTCTACTCTTCCGGATGAGGAAACCCAGTTTGAGGCTTATAAGAAAGCACTTGTTGCCTATGGAGACCGCCCTGTAACCTTAAGGACCCTTGATGTAGGTGGGGATAAAACTCTTCCGTGCCTTCCCCTGCCAAAGGAGGACAATCCCTTCCTGGGCAACCGAGCATTGCGTCTTTGCTTCTCAAAACCTGAAATTTTCAGGACACAGCTTAGGGCAGCCCTAAGAGCCTCTGTATATGGCAACCTATGGATTATGCTGCCAATGGTAGGCAGCCTGGATGATGTAAGAGGTGCCAGGGCGATACTAGAGGATGTAAAAACAGAGCTTACAGCTGAAGGCATACCATACAACCCAGGGGTTAAGCTTGGAATAATGATTGAAATACCGTCCATAGCCATGATGGCTGATATTGTGGCAAAGGAGGTCGACTTTGCAAGCATAGGCACCAATGACCTTTGCCAATACACTCTTGCAGTAGACAGAATAAACCCAGCCGTATCAAGCTACTACCAGAGCTACCACCCAGCATTATTCCGTCTTATAGGCTATGCTGTAGACCAGTTCAACAAGAATGATAAGCCCATATGCGTATGCGGAGAGCTTGGAGGAGACGTCCTGGCAGCACCTGTGCTTATCGGGCTTGGAATGAGAAAGCTCAGCATGAGCGCCTCATCTGTAGCGAAAATCAAGAAGGTGCTTTCAAAGCACACCATTAAAGAAATGGAAGAGCTTGCAGATAATGTTAAAGCCTCTGCCACTGCAGAGGAAGCCAAAAAATATATGCTGGAATTACAAGGAGGAGATAAATAATGTATAGCAGAATAACTACCGTTAAAAACCCCACAGGACTTCATGCCCGCCCGGCAGCAGAGCTTGTTGCGGCAGCAAAGAAGTTCAAAAGCTCAGTTAAGATAAGAACCATAACCGATGAGAACAAGGCACCTGTTAACGCTAAATCCATAATAATGCTCCTTGCCCTTGGCGCCTGCCAGGGCTCCCAAGTTGAAATACTGGCAGATGGAGAGGATGAAAAGGAAGCCGTGGATGCTATGATAGAGCTTATAGACGGAGGCTTCGGAGAGTAAGGCTTGTTTTCACGCCCTATATATACTTACCAAATCCTTCTAGCAGTTACGCTAGAAGGATTTTTATTTCAAATTAATATACTCTCTAAAAGGTACACTCAGACAGCCCAAGCTCCTCAAGTTCGCAATTTATGGTATTGCAGCCACCATCCCTGCAGCTTATAACTACTACCTCTGTATTTCTGCCGTCAAACAGCCATTCTTTAAAAGTAAATCCCCCGTCATCAAAATGCTCATCTGAATTGCTGAATGACTTGCTTGCAAGGAGCCTGGATATAGTCCGCATTTCAGCCTCACAGGAGGGACAGGTTCCAGGGCAATCCCCTGGAAAATCACAATCAGCTATAGTCAAATCTAGCTCCTCGGCCTTTATATATGCCCTCCGCATATCCTTAAGTATCCTGCACTTTTCCCTTCCTGTCATCTTAACAGCTCCTTTCATATATCAGAACAGGCTATCTGGAAATGTTTATTTTATATAATATGGAGGTATGCAGTAATAAATGACATTTAGCATACTCTATATGGATAATTTTACGCCATATTTAATAACTTTACCAGTCATTTTGCATATTTTATTGTTAAATTATATGTTTATTGTATATGTATAGTAGCACATAGTCTGTTTGTTATATACTGTATGCAATATATTGTTTAAACATGTATACAGAAGCAGTCATGAACAGGTTGATTTTATACCTAAGGAAGCCAGCATACACAAGATATAGCCACTATATAATCAATTATAAGTCCGATGACGAAGGTAATCCCCATGAATACAGATTCAATTATTTTTTATTTTTGTTAATTTATGTATATAATTTTGGTAATATATGTATTATAATTACCCTATAGGGAAAAACCCAATTAATAATTATATGGGAGGGTCAAAAGCATGAAAAAAGTATTGTCAATTTTTCTCTCTCTGGCACTACTTATAGCTTCTATAAGTATCGCTGGAAAAGCCCAGGCCAAAGCTATCACAGACACCTGGAATACTGCAAGGTATGGTGACACAATTGACATAGGACCTCAGCTGAGGGCAGCGGATAATGACCCGGAGCTTCAGGCAAAGCTTATGGACGAGCTTATGAAATCCTCAAAGGATTTAGGCAATGAAGCTGCAGCAGCCGGAGGTGCTTCTGCTAATTCAACTGCAAGTCCATATATTGGAACTCAAAAGGTTTTCGTAGCTAATGACAACGTTAAGGGTGCATACCTAAAGTATTTTACATTAAGGGATGTGGGGACAAACTGTGAGGTCTGGGTTGCTAATAATCTGGCATATCCCAAGGGAGACACCAGACCAGCTCCTGTAATAACTGATGAACAGATAGCCAAGGTTGTTGATGCATTTGACAACAACATTTATGAAAAGGACACAGCATTCTTCGGCATGCCTGATTCACATACAGGAGAAAATGAAACATTATATGGGACAGGTTATTTTAAACCAGAGGATGGAGTTGAAAGGGTAATAATACTGGTAGACAACGTACGTGATGAGAAC
>JAEZLD010000156.1 GCA_023415335.1 Bacillota bacterium
TATATGTATATGTACGTATTTACCATCTTAATGGTATAATAAAAGAAAAGTGGTTGAGCAGAATCATATTTAACCATATAAAGAAAGGGAGGCTGTAGATTATGATACAGACAAGGGTTTTGAATGATAATGAGCTTTACGAACAGAACATATTGCTTTTGCCTGGGGTTGCAGAACGGCTCCTTGCCAAGGCTTCATACACAGCCATAGCAGCTATGGAGGAGGAGAAGGTCTTCGGGTTACTGCTGCTTAAGGATGAAGGTGAAAGAATATCTGTAGAGTACATATATGTACTTCCTGAATATAGAAGAGGTGGAATAGGGTCTATGCTTATGGGAGAGGGCTGTCAGATGGCGGAGGATTTAGGACGAACACTTCAGTGTACAGCATCCCAGAGGGATATCAACACGGGAGCCTTCCACAGCTTTATTACCTCATGTGGATTCGGAGAGGAAAAGAAGCTTGAGCAGTTGTGTTTTTCACCTGATAAGGAATACTCAGAGGGCTGCTGGGAGGAGTTTAAGAGAACTACAGAGCCTATATTAAGACGCATGAGGCAAAGAGGCTATAGCTGCATTTCCTTCGAGGAGGGTCATAAGCAGCTTAAGCTGCTTGGAAAGGACATAGGTGAAGGCTTTGAGGTGGGGCTTAATCCCTTTACAATGGATGACTTGAATGTAAAATGGTCATTTCTGTGTGTAAAGGATAAAGAGCCGGTAGCTTTCCTTGCCGCTTCCTTTAAGGAAGGGGTAATATATATAAGGCAGTTTTCCTGCAGCAGGGGACATAGGAATACAGGAGCTTCGCTGCTTCCTCTTTATGAGTTCTCATCCAAGGTAATGGATACACAGGAAAAGAATCCGGAAGAGCTGTGGAAGGTAAGCGTTACGGTGGAGAAGGACGAAGGCGGAACAATGCTTGACAGGATGCTGCAGAAACGATTTGGTCCAATGTGCATTGAAAGAAACAGGCTTACAAGGTATATATATGAATAGCTAAAGGGGCTGATTTATAGTTTGAATCAGCCCCTTTCCATACCATGGACATTTTCCCTTTTATCTGTAAGGCTAAAGATTTGTATACATACTGCCTGAAAAATGTCTATACCTTCCTTTGCTATGATATAATAGAAGAATAAAAATTATCATTAAGGAGAATACACATGGATATAAAATCAGCTGAAGCTAAGCTTGAAGCACTTAAGAATATACTAAAGGGCTATGGAAGTGTTATGATAGGTCTTTCAGGAGGAGTGGACAGCACCTTCCTTGCCAGGGTAGCATCTGAAGCCCTGGGAGAAAAGGCAGTGGCTGCCACCGCACTGTCATACATATATCCATCATGGGAATCCAAGGAGGCAGAAGAGACAGCCACTTCCCTGGGAATGAAATATATCAGGATTTCATTTGACCCTGTAAAAGAGGTGGAAGGCTTTGAAATGAACCCTAAGGACAGATGTTATATATGTAAAAAGTATCTGTTTACAACGCTTAAAAGAAAAGCAGTGGATATGGGTATAGCCTTCGTGGCTGATGGTACCAATGCAGATGATATAAACGACTACCGGCCTGGATTAAGAGCACTTAAGGAGCTTGAAATCAAAAGTCCTCTTCTTGAGGCGGGACTTACCAAAGAAGAAATAAGATATCTTTCAAAGCAGCTTGGCTTAAGCACCTTTAGCAAGCCGTCCTTTGCATGCCTTGCCAGCAGGATTCCTTACGGAGAAAGGATAACACGGGAGCAGCTTTTAATGATAGAAAAAGCAGAAACCTTCATACTTTCAAAGGGCTTTACAAATGTGAGGGTAAGGTGCCATGGAACCCTTGCCCGTATTGAGCTTAACAGAGATGAGATGAACAGGGCACTGGAGGAGGGCATGAGAGATGAGCTGGGTAGGACGTTAAAGGATATAGGCTTTGAGTATGTAAGCCTGGATTTATCAGGCTATAGGATGGGAAGCATGAACGTGGAGGTATAGGTAGCATATGAATAAAAATGAGATGATGGAATTTTTAAAGCAGGTAAAGGAGGGAGATATAAGCCTTGAGAAAGCAGAGGATTACTTGAAGGATCTTCCTTACAGGGATTTGGATTTTGCAAAACTGGACTTGCATAGAGGCATAAGGTCAGGCTATCCTGAGGTTATATATTGCCAGGGTAAGAACAGGGAGCATTTGAAAAGTATAGTGGAAACCATGATGGAAAGGGATGCCAACATACTGGCTACAAGGGCAGATGCTGAGGTATATAAGGCAATTCTTGAGGTTACGGACAAGGTCCACTATCATGAACTGGCAAGAATATGTGTTATAAATGAAAAGCCGGTTGAAAAGGAAGGAAGGGTAGCAGTTGTAACAGGTGGTACTGCAGACATACCTGTTGCAGAGGAGGCTGCTGTAACCTTGGAGACCTTTGGAAATAATGTAGATAGGATATACGATGTGGGTGTAGCAGGAATACACAGGCTGCTTTCCAACCTTGACAGAATAAGGGAAGCTAACGCAATAATAGCCGTTGCAGGAATGGAAGGAGCACTAGCCTCTGTTGTGGCAGGACTTGTAGACGTACCTGTTATAGGAGTGCCTACCAGTGTAGGCTATGGTGCAAGCTTCAATGGCCTTTCAGCACTTCTTACCATGCTTAACTCATGTGCAGCGGGAATTGGGGTGGTGAACATAGATAACGGCTTCGGGGCAGCATACCTGGCTTCACAGATTAACAAGGTAGCAGGAAGGAGAAAATAGATGAGCACACTATATTTTGATTGCTTTTCTGGAATAAGTGGGGATATGGCTGTTGGAGCCTTAATAGATGTGGGAGTTCCCGGTGAATACGTAATAAAGGAATTAGGCAGGCTGGGAATAGATGATGAATATGAAATAAAAATATCTAAAGCAGAGAAGTGCGGTATAAGTGGTACTGACTTCAACGTAATACTAAAGGAACACCACCATGAGCATGAACACCACCATCATGGAAGGACAATGGGAGATATTGAGCAGCTTATAAGAAAAAGCAGCCTTAATGAAAATGTAAGGGAATTAGCCATAAAAATGTTCCTTATAGTAGCTGAGGCAGAGTCCAAGGTACATGGACAGCCTGTTAGCCAGGTGCATTTCCATGAGGTTGGGGCTGTGGATTCTATAGTGGACATAGTGGCAGCGGCCATATGCGTCGATTACCTTAAGCCTGATAAAGTAATATCGTCCCCTGTGAATACAGGGCGTGGCTTTGTAAAGTGCCAGCATGGCCTGCTTCCGGTTCCTGCACCGGCTACCTTGAACATACTTGAGGGGGTTCCCATATATTGCGATGAAAGGGAATTGGAGCTTACCACCCCTACAGGAGCCGCCATAATAAAGGCTCTGGCAACAGGCTTTACAAGGCTCCCTGATTTTATTGCTGTAAAATCAGGCTATGGCTGCGGCAAAAGAAACACTGAAAAGCCAAACCTGCTAAGAGTTATTCTTGGAGAGGATTCAAAAGGCGGGCTTTGCCTTCTCCAGGCTACTATAGATGATATGAACCCCCAGATATATGGCCACCTTATGGATAGGCTTTTTGAAGCCGGGGCAAGGGACGTATACTACACTCCTATATACATGAAGAAAAACAGGCCTGGCATAGTGGTTAACATTACAGTTGCTTCAGAGAAGGAGGAGGCTGTAAAGGAGGTTATGTTCTCAGAGACCACCACCATAGGCATAAGGAAAATAAACATCGATAGGACGGAGCTTGAAAGAAGGTTTGTTAAGGCTAATACCCCATTAGGCGACATAAGCTGCAAGGTGTGCAGCTATAAGGGTAAGGTAGTTAATGTAACCCCCGAGTATGAGGAGGTTAAGGAGGCCGCACAGGAAAACAATATACCCTTCAAGAAGGCATACAATACCATAATAGGACACCTGAATATTAATTATTAAATAAGGGCAATAAGCCCTTTTTTTTGTTGCTTTATTGTTGCAAATATAATATTATAGTAGTGTTATTCTTTGAATAGTAAGCTTGTATTTTTAAAAAATACTATATTGTGTATCACATTACTTTGGTAACAATAATAACTGGAGGAAATAATGTATAGGAATTGTATTGTAGCCCAATCAGGAGGACCTACGACGGTAATCAATGCAAGCCTTTGTGGCGTTATAAAGGCAGCAATGGAAAGCATGGATATAGACAGAGTGTATTCTGCAAGCTATGGCATACAGGGACTTATGAAGGGAAACATAATGGACCTGACAGATGTATGCATGGAGGAGGTTGAGCTTCTAAAATGCACTCCTGCCGCTGCATTAGGCTCATGCAGGTACATGCTCAGGAGCTGGGAGGAAAGCAAGGAGGAATACGAAAGGATTTTTCGTATATTTAAGGAGTATGGAATAGGATACTTCTTTTACATAGGTGGAAACGATTCCATGGATACTGTTGACAAGCTCAGCAGCTATGCAAAAACAATAAACTCTGATATAAGAATAATGGGAGTACCTAAAACTATTGATAACGATCTATATGGAACTGACCATACCCCTGGCTTTGGGTCAGCGGCCAAATACATAGCAGCAAGTATAATGGAGATAGCAAGGGACGGAGCAGCCTATGACAAGCCCGTTGTTAACATAATTGAAGTAATGGGAAGGAATGCAGGGTGGCTGGCAGCATCAGCAGCCCTTGCACGTAGGGATGTAATTGGTGCACCTGACCTTATATATCTTCCTGAGAGGGAGTTTTCCATTGAGGAATTTGCCAGTGACGTAGAAAAATGCCGAAGGGAAAAGAAGCAGGTTACTGTGGTGGTTTCTGAGGGAGTAAAGGATTCACAGGGCATATACATAGCAGAATACAACAGCGGCAAGGAGGTTGATGCCTTCGGCCATATAAAAATGGGCGGGGTGGCAAGCATACTTGGAGATGTAATAAAGGAAAGAATATCAGGAGGCAGGGTGAAGACTATAGAATTCAACGTGCTTCAAAGGTGTGCTATGCACTTTGCATCAGGGACGGATATTGACGAGGCGTATAGGTGTGGATATAGTGCAGTTACCTATGCGTTAAAGGGAGAAACCGGAAAGATGGTTATACTTCAGAGAGTCTCTGACCAGCCTTATATGTGCAGCACAGGGCTGATGAATGTAGGAGAGGTAGCCAATAGGGAAAAGAAGGTGCCATTATCATGGATAACTCCAGAGGGCAATTTCATTACCCAGGAGGCAATTGATTATTTACAGCCACTTGTAGCCGGAGATATAGGCATAAAGACTGAAGGTGGACTCCCAAGGTATTCAAGGATTTCACCCGTAATATAGAATTTAACCTTTAAGGGTCCAAAACATCCATTCAGAATGTTTTATGTTCCGGCCCAAAGAATTTTTCATAGTATAAGCTAAGTACACGTTATAGCATAATGCTTAAAGCTATTCTGTAGGGGGCGGACTCTGTGCCGACCCTTGATTTGTAGCACCCAGATTACGAGGCTATGAAGGCAGAAGGCCCTTCAGGAAACGTAATAGCCATGGTAATAAATGAGGAGCAGGCAGAGCTTCTTAAGGCGCTTAAGCTCTGCAACCAGATTATTATATCTGATGCTACCAAGCCTACGGAGATGTTAGAAAAGGTGCTTGAGGTAAATGGAGGAAGAGAGATGGATCTTTCCATATGCTGCGTAAATGTTCCTAACTGTGAGATGTCCTGCATACTACCTGTAAAGAACGGAGGCACAGTGTACTTCTTCTCCATGGCCACCTCATTTACCAAGTCAGCCTTAGGAGCAGAAGGTATAGGTAATGACATAAACATAATTGTAGGTAACGGCTATACTAAAAACCATGCAGACATTGCCCTGCAGATATTAAGGGAAAGCAGTGAGCTGAGGGATTACTTTTCAAGGGTATACAGATAGAAGCTAGCTTGTACAATAATTTTATAAACTGTAACTGAAGACCTGTTTTTACAGGTCTTCTTTTTTAAAAACATTACCTTCTGTATTTAACCATAAGCCCACATATTATGATGAGTAGTAGGAAATAATAAGGTGTGATTAGAGGATATAACCTCTGAATTAATAACCAGCATTGTAAATGCAGAAGGAGGAAAATATGAAAAAGAGAATATACCTGTTGCTGTCAGCAGTTATGATCCTAGCATTTTTTGCAGCCTGTGGAAGAAATACAACAAACAACGATGGAATGGACAATGGCAACGGCAACAGCAATGTTAACCAGAATCAAAATGATAATAACAATAACAAGGAAACTAACACAGGAAGGCTTAACGATGTGTATCAAGCTGTTAAAAGCGCCTATGGAGAGAATTACCTTCCTAATGTAGACATCGACCAGGATACCTTAACAAAAACCTATGGAATAAACATGGATGATGTAGTGGAATATAAGGCAGAAACTCCAATGATCAGTGCTAATGTGGATACCTTTATAGGCATAGAAGCCAAAGAAGGAAGGGCAGACAATGTGGAAGCGGCACTGAAAGCATATCGTGATAACCTGATTAATAACTCTGTGCAGTATCCTGCCAATCAATATAAGGTTAATGCCTCAAAGGTGGTAAGGTCGGGGAATTATGTGTTTTTTGTGATGCTTGGTGCAAACAATGATGCCATCATCCAAACAGCTGATGAGGCAGCCCTGAAGCAGTTTGCAGAGGAGCAGTCCCAGAAGGCTGTAGATGCGATTAACACAACACTTGGAAAATAAGCTATAGTAATAGCTATCAGGGAGGTATGCTGGTTGGTTTTCAGCAGCGTTTTGTTTCTGTTTTATTTCCTGCCATTGGTTCTGCTTATCTACTATGTGAGCCCTAAAAGGCTTAGGAACCTTGTACTATTCATATGCAGCCTTATATTTTACGCATGGGGAGAGCCTGTATATGTGGTGCTCATGCTTTTTTCCACACTTGTGGATTTCTTTCATGGGTACCTGGTGGATAAGTATAAGTCCATGGGAAGATATACTTTATCACGTATGGCCGTTATATCTTCAATGGTAATAAACCTGACACTGCTGGGCTTTTTTAAATATACTGATTTTATAATAGCTAACATAAACCTGATACTTCATACCTCCATACCTCTTTTAAACCTGCCTCTTCCTATTGGGATATCCTTTTACACCTTTCAGACCATGTCCTATACCATTGATGTATATAGAGGAGATGCTGAAAGGCAGACAAACATAATATCCTTCGGAGCCTATGTGGCTCTTTTCCCCCAGCTTATTGCAGGACCTATTGTAAGATATAAGACTATTGCCCAGCAGCTTATTGAAAGGAGGGAAAGCTTGGACGATTTTTCCTATGGAGTCCGCAGGTTTTCCATAGGGCTGGGAAAAAAAGTGCTTCTGGCAAATAACATAGGCTTTCTTTGGTCGCAGATAAGCTCTATGCCTATAGACAAGCTTTCTGTAGCAGCTGCATGGCTGGGAATCGTAGCCTTTACCTTTCAGATTTACTTCGATTTTTCAGGGTATTCAGATATGGCCATAGGCTTAGGAAAGATGTTTGGATTCACCTTTCTTGAAAACTTTGACTATCCATACACCTCATGCAGCATAACAGAATTTTGGAGAAGATGGCACATATCCTTAAGTACCTGGTTTAAGGAATATGTTTACATACCGCTAGGCGGAAATAGAAGAGGCTTTAAGCTGCAGATAAGGAACATACTGGCAGTCTGGCTTCTGACAGGAGTATGGCATGGTGCCAGCTGGAACTTTGTGGCCTGGGGGCTGTACTTTGGAATCATATTGATTATAGAAAAGCTTTATCTGCTGAGAATTCTTGAAAGGCTTCCAAGGGCAATAAGGCATATATATACCATGCTGCTGGTAATAATAAGCTGGGCTATTTTTGCCTTTGACAGCCTGACTGAAGGCTTAGGCTATATAAGAGTTATGTTCGGAGGATATGGAGCTGTGTTTATAGATACCCCTGCGAAATACCTGCTGTATACTAATGGAATACTTCTGGCAATACTGGTATTTGCCAGTACATCTTTACCAAGGAGGCTTTATATTAAAATGGAGAGCGTTCTGGAGAAGGCTACATGGGCAAGGGCTATACTGCAGTCCTGTGCAATAGGGGCTGTAATTCTGATTTCTGTAGCATATCTGGTGGATGCCTCCTACAATCCCTTCCTGTATTTCAGGTTTTAGGAGGAGTAAATATGACTGAAAAAAAAGGTGACATACTGCCAGTTATGGTATTCCTTTTAATAATATTCGGACTTTCCATAGGGAACCTGGCTTATCCAGAGCGCACCTTCTCAGAAAAAGAGAATAGATACTTAGCTGTTAAGCCTGAATTCACATGGAGAAGCCTTTATAGTGGCAGCTTTTCTGGAGACTTTGAGAAGTATACTACCGATCAGTTTATTTATAG
>JAEZLD010000179.1 GCA_023415335.1 Bacillota bacterium
TATATATCAAAGCCTGCATCAAGTATATACTGCAGTCCCGGCTGCTTTACCCTGTACCCAAAGGGAGCTATGAAAAGTCTTGTAGTTCCCAGGCATGGGGTTACGACCGTTACCCATTTGTTTACATCATACTTTATGTTTGAAGGAATTGAACCAGGGCCATAGAAATCCTTTCGATTATGAGTATAGCTGTGGCTGGCAAAATTCCATCCTTCAGCCTTAAGTGCTGCTGCTACCTTTTTTACTTCTGCTTGTCCCTCTTCCGTTTTATATGAATGTCCAAATGCTCCCTGGAAGCCTGTAAGTGCTAGGGTCCCCTTATGTCCCCGGTATGAGAAATCAGGATGCTTTTCTACGAATCTATCTACAACGCCCATAACATCCCCGTCTGGCATCCTTTCAATTTCTCCCTTTGGATTTTTAACCAGATACGTAAGATCCCCGTTCTCATCAACAATAAGCTGTGATGCATATCCGTCCCCATATGCATATGCAACATCATCTATGGATAGTATAAGAGGCTGCTTGCCAGATGGCAGGAGTATTTCCTTTCGCCTCATCTTTCCATCTGTCTTTTCATAGCACTGGTTCAGGTCATACAACACATAGCCTCTCTCATAAAGCTGGGGAAGCATTCTCTCAAGCTCTGCTTTTTCAGAGAAACCTGAATTGTAGCCTCCCATTGGGGTTATCAGATCCTTAAACACCATTTCAGGATAAACAATTAGGCTATGGAAGAATATATGCTTTATATCCCCCTCATAGTTAACCAATGCTGCCTTTTGTTCGTTTATCTCCCTGATTCTGCTTATTACAGTACTATCAGAAATATTACCGTCAGATAGGGACTCCAGGGCTTCATCATAGAAATACTGTGAAGCAAGGACAGCTGCTTTATCCAAAGCTGCATTGCGCTTTATTATAAGCTCCTCCTGTTTTTTCTGCTGCTCCCCATCCATAGTGGGAGTAACCTGAGGGTCTTTATGTTCTTGTCCTATTTTTGAGCAGCCTGATAGCATGGCTACCAGAAGCATTCCAAAGCAAAAGCTTCCCACTGCTCTGTATAAAAAATTATGTCCCATATTTACTTTTTTCATTAAAATACCCCCCTGCAATACCATAAGTAGAAGCCGGATAATTCAATGGAAGGAAATCCCTTCTTAAGATTTATTATGGTTATATACATATTAGTTGTCAATAGCTGTACATCCTACTTATATGTTGTACTTTAAAACAATTAAGCCGCATTAATTACTTAATGCGGCTGATGCCTTATTCCTCAATTGCAAAATCAATGGTTCTGGATTCTATGTCTGTCTTAATAACCTTTATTTTTATAGCATCCCCTAGCCTGTATATTTTCTTAAGCTTCTCTCCAATGAGGCAATGAAGCTTTTCGTCATATACATAGTAGTCATCGGGTATGTTGCTTATATGCACAAGTCCTTCAACGGTGTTTTGGAGTGCCACAAATAATCCAAAGGAGGTTACTGAGGATATGATTCCAGTGTAAACCTCTCCTATTCTCTTGGACATATACTCCACCTTCTTAAGGTCATCGGTCTCCCTCTCTGCATCCTGGGCTACCCTTTCCATATCACTGGACTGCAGGGAAGCATTGGCCACAAAACCCTTAAGCTTTGCTATCCTCTTTTCGGTAAGCTTTCCGTTTAGCTGTTCCTTAATTATACGATGGATAGCCAGATCAGGATACCTTCGTATAGGCGAGGTAAAATGGCAGTAATATTTTGCTGCCAGTCCAAAGTGACCTGAGCATTCAGGAGAATACCGAGCCTGCTTCATAGATCTAAGCATAAGAGTATTTATAAGAGTCTCCTCTTTCTTGCCCTTTACCTGCTCTATAACCTCCTGAAGAACCTTCGGGTTCATTTCCTTAGGTATCCTCATGAAGTAGCCAAGGTTATGTATGAACTCTGCAAAACCCTCCAGCCTCTCGTTATCTGGATTTTCATGAACCCTGTATACGAATGGTGAATGAAGGTTATACATATGCTCAGCCACAGTTTCGTTGCATATAAGCATGAACTCCTCAATAATCCTGTTGGCTATCTCCCTTTCATATGGTCTTATATCAACAGGGATGCCCTTATCGTTTAGTATTATCTTACTTTCATCAAAGTCAAAGTCTAAGGCGCCTCTGTCCATTCTTCTCTTGTTCAGTATAAGGCACAGCTCCTCCATGAGCTTAAACTCAGGCACCAGATACTCATATCTTTTAATTGTTTCAGGGTCCTTATCCTTAAGTATCCTTGTAACGTCAGTATAGGTCATCCTCTCACTAGTCTGTATTATACTTTCAAATATTTCATGGTCAACCACATTCCCCTGTGGGTCTATTACCATAAAGCAGGATAATGTAAGCCTTGGAACCTTTGGGTTTAAGCTGCACAGGCCATTGGAGAGCTTCTTTGGAAGCATTGGAATTACCCTGTCAACAAGATAAACACTGGTAGCCCTTTTGTACGCTTCCTTATCAAGAGGTGATTTTTCCTTTACATAGTAGGTAACATCGGCTATATGTACCCCAAGCTTATAGCAGCCATCCTTAAGCTTTTCTATGGATACTGCATCATCAAGGTCCTTGGCATCCTCTCCATCAATGGTTACTATTTTAAGCCCCCTCAGGTCTCTTCTCTTCCTGAACTCTCCTTCTGGTATATCCTCACTGAGTTCATCTGCAAAGTTCTCTACCTGGGGAGGGAACTGTTCCGGTAGTCCATATTTTCTTATTATAGAAAGTATGTCAACCCCAGGCTCGTCTTTCTGTCCTAATACCTCTATGATCTTCCCCTCTGGATTCCTGCGTTTATCAGGCCATTTGGTTACCTGAACCACAACCTTATAGCCGTCCTTGGCTCCTAATGCACTTTCCTTTGAGATGAATATATCCTGATATATCCTTTTATCATCAGGTACTACAAAGCCAAAATTCCTGCTTTTCTCGAAGGTGCCCACTACCTGGGTGTTAGCCCTTTCAAGTATCTTTATTATTTCCCCCTCGACTTTTCTATCCTTGCTGCCTCCCTTTTTTATCCTGGCAGCAACCCTGTCGTTGTTCATGGCACCATTCATGTTTTCAGCTGCAACATAAACATCCTCCTGGGAATTGTCCTGAATAATAAAGCCAAACCCTTTAGGATTGCCCTGCAGCCTTCCTGTTATAAGGTTCATTTTCTCAGGGACACCGTACTTATCCTTCTTAGTTTTAAATATAAGGCCCTCCTTCTCCATCTCCTGAAGAACCCTGTTAAACTCCCTATACTGCCCCCTATCAATCTGAAAGGCTGAGGCTATTTCATCAGACAGCATGGGCTTATATGCATCCTGTTTCATAAACTCTAATATATTATCTTTTATCTTATTCATCACATCACTCCTATTTTACTATTCCTTACTATTTTTAACAGTACATTCAGGTTTATTCAATATCTCTCTAGAATATTGCTTTATATAAAATAAGCACCGCAATCTGCACTCCTGCAGCTTTGCGATGCCGGCTTTCCTATACTTCCTAAAGAAATTCCTTCAGTCAGCTTGTGTGTGGTTAATGGTTTGTAAAATAAAGCAGGGCTACGGACGTAGCTACGAAAAGAATCATTGCTATGGTAGTGAGCCTTGATAGCTTTCCTTCATATGTTCTTGCCTTATTTTTGCCAAAGAATGTCTCTGCCCCTCCAGCTATAGCCGATGAAAGCCCCTGAACCTTAGCAGGCTGCAATAAGACAACAGCTATTATGAACAATGACAATATAACATGTACAATAAGTACAGCTATTTTCATACCAACACCTCCTACACAATAATTTTGCTGCTTATAGGAATGTATCATATTATCCTTTGCACCTAGAAGCACTCTAAAGCTTATTCTATCATATCCGGACTTTAAAAACAATAACAAAATATATTGCTACTTAATAACCGCTCAGGGATACAGGTCCCTGAGCGGCATGAAAATTTTAAATCACTTTATGTTATAAAAAGCATCCGCTCCAAGGTAGCGTGCTATATCTCCAAGCTCCTCTTCTATTCTTAGAAGCTGGTTATACTTTGCAACCCTGTCCGTTCTTGCCGGGGCACCTGTCTTAATCTGCCCTGCATTCATTGCAACAACCAGGTCTGCAATGGTTGTATCCTCACTTTCTCCTGACCTGTGGGACACTACTGCAGTATATCCTGCCCTTTCAGCCATTTCAATTGCTTCAATAGTTTCTGTAAGGGTTCCTATCTGGTTCAGCTTTATAAGTATGGAGTTTGCAACACCAAGCTTTATACCCTTAGAAAGCCTCTCAGTATTGGTTACAAACAGGTCATCTCCTACCAGCTGTATCCTTGAACCAAGCCTTTCAGTAAGCAGCTTCCAGCCTTCCCAGTCCTCCTCAGCCAGACCATCCTCTAATGAAACAATCGGATATTTGTCAACAAGACCCTCATAGAAGTCTACCATCTCAGCAGATGAAAGCACTCTCCCCTCTCCCTCAAGGTGGTACTTCCCGTCCTCCTTGTAAAGCTCAGAGGATGCTGTGTCTATTGCAATCCTGATCTGCTCTCCAGGCTTATAGCCGGTAGCTTCAACAGCCTCAACTATTACCTGTATTGCCTCCTCATTGGATTTAAGGTTTGGAGCAAAGCCTCCCTCATCTCCTATGGCTGTATTGTAGCCCTTGGACTTTAACGTCTTCTTAAGCTGGTGGTAAACCTCCACACACATTCTCAAGGCTTCCTGGAAGCTTTCTGCTCCAACAGGCATTATCATAAACTCCTGGATGTCTACGTTATTATCAGCATGCTTGCCGCCATTGAGTATGTTCATCATTGGAACTGGCAGTACCTTAGCATTTACTCCTCCAATATATTGATATAGAGGAAGTCCTAAGGATACAGCTGCGGCTCTGGCAACGGCCAGGGACACGCCTAGTATTGCATTGGCACCCAGATTGCCTTTGTTTTCGGTTCCATCAATATCAATAAGAACATCATCAATGAGAGCCTGGTCAAACACATTAAACCCAACAAGCTCTGGGGCAATTATGTTGTTTACATTGTCTACGGCTTTTAAAACGCCTTTTCCAAGGTACCTCTCCTTGTCACCATCCCTCAGCTCTACAGCTTCAAATTCTCCGGTTGATGCTCCTGAGGGAACTATTGCCCTTCCTATACTGCCATCCTCAAGTATTACTTCAACCTCAACAGTAGGATTGGCTCTGGAGTCCAGTACCTCCCTTGCTGTTATGTCGATAATTTCAACATATTTTTTCATATTATAGCTCCTTTCAAATATACCTTATTTAGAAACAAGTGATTTGCCTGTCATTTCCTCAGGTATAGGCAGCTTCATAAAGTCAAGTATAGTAGGTGCTATATCAGAAAGCCTTCCGCCTTCTCTCAGCTTTACGTCACCCTCACCTATTACCACAAATGCAACTGGATTGGTAGTGTGAGCCGTAAAAGGTTCGCCAGTTTCATAGTCATACATCTGCTCCGCATTTCCGTGGTCTGCAGTCATGTATACAGCCCCACCCTTTTCAAGTATTCTGGACACTATTTTTCCAACACACTTATCCAGGGCCTCAACGGCTCCCTTTGCTGCATTGAACACTCCTGTATGTCCTACCATATCAAGATTTGCAAAGTTAAGTATAATTAAATCGTAATAATCCTTGTTTATTTCCTCAAGCACCCTGTCAGTAACCTCATATGCACTCATTTCAGGCTGCAGGTCATAGGTTGCAACCTTTGGTGATTGTATAAGTGCCCTATCCTCATTTTCGTTTGGCTTTTCCACTCCTCCATTAAAGAAGAAGGTTACATGAGCATACTTTTCTGTTTCTGCTATTCTCAGCTGCTTCAGTCCCTTTGAGGCTATATATTCACCAAGGGTATTTTTGTATACCTCAGGAAGATAGGCTACATGCACATTAGGCATGGTTACGTCATATTGAGTCATACATACATAGTACAATGGGAAAAGCTTCCTGTCAAACCCGTTGAAATCTGGGTCTACCAGTGTTCTGGTTATTTCCCTTGCCCTGTCAGGCCTGAAATTAAAGAAAATGATTGAATCATTCTCCTGTATTTTAGCTACCGGATTTCCATCATTTAATATAACCGTTGGAAGTACAAACTCGTCTGTCCTGTTTTCCTTGTAGGACTCCTCTATTGCAGAAACAGCAGAGGTGGAGGTTTCTCCCTTACCCCTTACCATAGCATCATAAGCTAACTGTACTCTCTCCCAGCGCTTATCCCTATCCATGGCATAATATCTGCCGGATATGGTTGCGATCTTCCCTATGCCCAGCCCATTCATGTACTCCTCAAGCTGCAGTATATAGCCTTTTCCAGATTGAGGAGGAGTATCTCTTCCATCCAGGAAGCAATGTACATATACATTCTGAAGGCCTTTATCCTTACAAAGTCTGAGAAGCGCCTTCAGGTGGTCTATATGACTATGTACCCCTCCATCTGAAAGGAGTCCATAAAGATGCATCTGACTGTTGTGGTCTCTTACATTCTGTATTGCTTCAAGGAAAGCTTTATTTGTAAATAACCCTCCTTCATCTATTTCCTTATTTATTCTTGTAAATTCCTGATAAATTATTCTCCCTGCTCCTATATTCAGATGGCCAACCTCTGAGTTGCCCATTTGCCCCTCAGGAAGGCCCACTGCCATTCCACTACAGGCTAGGGAGGTATGGGGATATTCATTATATAATCTGTGTATATTTGGGCTGTCTGCATTCTCATAGGCATTCCCATTATCCTTTCTGCCTATTCCCCATCCATCCAAAATCATCAACATTTTTACCTTGCTTGACATTACAATCCTCCTTAATAATTAACAATGGCAGCAAAGTCATCTGCCTTAAGGCTGGCTCCTCCAACCAATGCACCATCAATATCACTTTGGGACATCTGTTCCTTTACAGTTGAAGGTTTAACGCTTCCACCATACTGTATCCTTACGCTGTCTGCTACCTTGACATCGTAAAGCTCCCTTACAACATCTCTAATATACTTTATAACATCATTAGCATCCTTTGCAGTTGCGGTCCTTCCTGTTCCAATTGCCCATATTGGCTCATAGGCTATGACCATTTTCTCAGCATCCCCGGCTTCAACGTCCTTAAGGTCAGCTACTATCTGCGATTTTACCCAGTCAAAGGTTTCTCCATTCTCTCTCTGTTCTAAGGTTTCACCTACGCAGAGTATTGGAATTAATCCGTGTACGAAGGCTGCCTTCATCTTTTTGTTTATAAGCTCATCATCCTCTTTAAAGTACTGCCTTCTTTCACTATGTCCAAGTATTACATACTGAGCACCAATCTCCTTAAGCATCAGAGGGGATATCTCTCCAGTATATGCCCCGCTTTCCTCAAAGTACATATTTTGTGCCCCTACCTTAATATTGGTGTTCTCCACCAGAGTGGCTACCTGTGTAAGGGATGTAAAGGTTGGACAAACAACCACCTCACATTTTGCATCCTTTACCTTGTCTATAAGCTCAAGCATCAGCTGTGATGCTTCTTTTCCTGTTTTATTCATCTTCCAGTTCCCAGCCATTATTGGTTTCCTCATAATATACCCCTCCATTAAAAGATTTCTTATTTGCTTATCTTAAAACAGGCAGGGTTCAGTCCC
Source organism: Bacillota bacterium (assembly GCA_023415335.1). GTDB lineage: Bacteria > Bacillota > Clostridia > Clostridiales > Caloramatoraceae > JAEZLD01. The sequence continues at coordinate 7,657 of JAEZLD010000179.1, forward strand.
TGCCTGTAACAATTATAATCCTACTTATCGTTTAAGGCAGCGATTCCTGGCAGCTCCTTACCCTCTAAGAATTCAAGGGAAGCACCTCCACCAGTGGATATATGGGTCATCTTATCCGCATATCCTAACTGCTCGACAGCTGCTGCCGAGTCGCCCCCTCCGATTATAGTGGTAGCATTTAATCCTGCAAGGGCTTCTGCAATAGCTTTTGTTCCTACAGCAAATGCAGGCATTTCAAACACTCCCATAGGCCCATTCCAGATTACAGTTTTTGCATCACTTACTGCATTGCTGAAAAGCTTTATAGTTTCAGGTCCTATATCAAGTCCCATATAACCTTCAGAAATGCTCTCTCCAACCACCTTATACTCTGCATCAGCTTTAAATTCCTTAGCTGCCACATTATCTACAGGAAGGAGAAGCTCTACGCCCTTAACCTTTGCCTTTTCTAACATTTCCTTTGCATATTCTACCTTATCTGCCTCCAGAAGGGAATTTCCTATTTCATAGCCCATTGCCTTATAGAAGGTATAAGCCATTCCTCCTCCTATTATAAGCTTATCAACCTTTTCAAGCAAGTTGTTTATAACGCCTATCTTGTCTGACACCTTTGCTCCCCCAAGTATTGCAACCAACGGCCTGTCAGGTGTGGTAAGTGCCTTGCCCATAATTGTTGTTTCTTTTTCTATAAGGAAGCCAGCAACAGCCGGAAGGAATGTGGCAATTCCTGCTGTTGAGGAATTAGCCCTGTGGGCTGTTCCAAAAGCATCATTAACATATATGTCTGCAAGGGAAGCAAGCTTCCTGGCAAGGTCCATATCATTTTTAGTTTCTGTCTTTATGAACCTTACGTTCTCAAGCATTACAACCTCTCCGCTCTTCATGTCAGCTGTAAGCTTTATGGCTTCTTCTCCAACCACTTCCTTATCCTCTGCCAGCATAACCTCCTGTCCCAGCAGCTCTGAGAGTCTAACTGCTACCGGTTTAAGGCTATATTTAGCATCATAGCCCTCCTTAGGTCTTCCAAGGTGGGACATAAGTATTACCTTTGCTTCGTTTTCCAAAAGGTATTTTATAGTAGGAAGAGCTCCTACTATTCTTCTATCATCTGTTATCTTTCCCTCTGAATTCTGTGGTACGTTGAAATCACAGCGTACGATAACCTTTTTTCCCTTAACATCAATATCTCTTACGGTTTTCTTATTCATATCCAACCTCCTAATTAAGTATATGTTTTAAATGTCCGGCCTTATAGACTAACTATAAAACCGGACACAATATTTTGCAAGTGTTTTAACGGATTATTCAGCATCTACCTTTGCAGCATATACTGTAAGGTCGATAAGCTTGTTTGAATAACCCCATTCATTATCATACCATGAAACAAGCTTTACAAATTTATCACTAAGCTGTATTCCTGCTTCTGCATCAAATATGGAGGTTCTTGGATCATGGATGAAATCTGATGAAACAACTGCATCCTCAGTATATCCAAGTATACCCTTAAGCTCACCTTCTGATGCTTCCTTTATTGCAGCCTTTATTTCCTCATAGGTTGCACTCTTTACCAGCTTAACAGTAAGGTCTACTACTGAAACGTCTATTGTAGGAACCCTGAACGCCATTCCTGTAAGCTTTCCATTAAGCTCAGGTATTACCTTTCCAACTGCCTTTGCGGCTCCTGTTGATGAAGGAATTATATTAGCAGCTGCGGCTCTTCCGCCTCTCCAATCCTTCTTGGATGGTCCATCAACAGTCTTCTGTGTAGCAGTTGTTGAGTGAACAGTGGTCATAAGGCCTTCCTCTATTCCAAACTTGTCATTTATAACCTTTGCAAGAGGAGCAAGGCAGTTAGTTGTGCAGGAAGCGTTGGAAATAACCTTAAGGTCCTTATTATAAGTCTTGTTGTTTACGCCCATTACAAACATTGGAGCGTCCTTTGAAGGCGCTGATATAACAACCTTCTTTGCACCTCCGTTGAAGTGTGCTGATGCCTTTTCAGTTACTGTGAATAGTCCCGTACATTCAAGGATGTACTCTGCTCCGCAGGAAGCCCAGTTGATTTCTGCTGGATCCTTTTCTGCAAATACCTTTATCTCCTGTCCTTCAACGATGAGGATGTTGTTTTCCTTATCTATAGATATCTCACCCTTAAAACGACCATGTACAGAATCATACCTAAGCATATATACCATGTATTCCAGGTCTATAAAGGGGTCATTAATTCCTTTGATTTGAACCTCTTTATTCTCTAGTGCAGCTTGAAATGCAAGCCTTCCGATTCTTCCGAATCCATTAATACCAATCTTTACCATGACTATTCCTCCCTAAATCTAAAAATTAAAAAATATTTATATTAAGAACTGCTGTTTGCAGCTCTTTTCTACTTTATATTGAGTATTGCCTTTGCTGCACCCTCATCAGTTATAAGCACCATATGAGGGTTGTGTATTTTAGCAGCCATAATTGCATCTGCCTTACTTTTCCCGCCAGCTACGGCAATAACATGATCTATGTTTGTTACCTTGTTGAGGCTTATTCCTATGCATGGTGTTTTATATATTATTTCTCCTGATGCATTGAAATAGTACCCAAATGCCTCTCCAACAGCACCTTTATTTATAAGCCGGCTTGTTTTCTCATCTGAAAGTCCTCTTCTCACAGCCATATCCTTAGCTTTTGCAAGTCCGAATATAAGTATGTCTGCTTTTTCTATAAGAGAAGCTATTTCCTTTATATCCGGCTCATTAAGCATTGCATCCATAGCTTCATGGCTTATCTTATCCGGAACATGGAGCAGCTTGTACTTAGCATTAAGCTTTACAGCCAGCTTTTCAACCAAAGTATTTGCCTGTGTCTCCACGCTACTTCCCATACCTCCTCTGGCAGGAACAACAGTAATGTTGTTTTTATATACCTTTGGCATGCTTTCCACAGCCTGGCTTACCGAGCTTCCACCTGTAAGAGCTATCACTGAACCATCATTAATTATACCTTTTATGTATCCTGCTGCAATCCGTCCCATTTCCTTTAGAACTGTCTTGTCCTCATCATTATCTCCTGGCACTACCAATACCTCGGCAATTCCAAGATACTCTGCCAGCTTTTCTTCTATAATTGACAGACCGTTTATGCTATGGATTACCTCTTGAAGGGATTCTAATATATGCTCTCCTTCCTTGGTAACCACCATACCTATGGAATTTATTTCTATAAGGTCCTGCTCCTTAAGGAAATTTACCTCGGACCTTACTATCCTCTCTCCCATGTTCAGTTCCTGAGAAATCATTCTCCTACCCACTGGCTGATTATAAAAAATGCTTTTAAGAATCTGGTAACGCTTTGAAAGCAGTTCCACCATTTCAGGTATTATTTTTTGTTCAAGTGCTAGTACATTATTCATTATGCTCACATCCCTGGATTTAT
>JAEZLD010000192.1 GCA_023415335.1 Bacillota bacterium
TGGCTGCCGAGGGAGGATTCGAACCCACGAATGCCTGATCCAGAGTCAGGTGCCTTACCAGCTTGGCGACTCGGCAATATTAAATTGTTGAGCTTTTTAAAATTGGCTGCCGAGGGAGGATTCGAACCCACGAATGCCTGATCCAGAGTCAGGTGCCTTACCAGCTTGGCGACTCGGCAGCGTCAACAATATATATTATAGCATCTTACTGAAAAAATGCAATATCTATTACAAATTATTTTTTAGTAAATAGTGGCAGGATAAATGTACTACTGTGATAAAACTATATCTTATACCTGGCAACCCTTCCGAATACATCCTGGGTAGTTCTTATGCGGACATATATACCTTCCTCCCTGTACTCCTCCTGCTCTACGCAGTTGGCATTATGAAGGTAGGAAACCACACGTGTATCCTCATAGGGAATCATAAGCTCTGCATCCACAAAGCTTTTGAATAGCTCCTTGTCTATCATTTCAAGAAGTCTGTCCAGATTGGTTCCCTGGAGGGCTGATATTTCTATTATATTACAATATTTGCTGCGTATTTCAGAAACCACCGCTTCATCTGCCTTATCAAGCTTGTTGCATGCTACAATGACATTCTTATTGTCTGCTCCTATTTCTCTAAGCACCCCGTTGACAGTTTCTATCTGGGCCACAGCATTCTGACTGGAGGCGTCCACCACATGTACCAGCAGGTTGCTATAGATGGTTTCCTCAAGTGTTGACTTGAATGCCTCCACAAGGTCATGGGGAAGCTTCCTTATAAAGCCTACTGTATCTGAAACGAGCACATCCTTCCCTGATGGGAGGGTAACCTGCCTTGTAGTGGTATCAAGGGTTGCAAAAAGCATGTCTGCCTCAAAAACACCTTCTTTATCTCTGCCTGCTATCTGGCAAAGCTTGTTTCTTAAGGTTGACTTACCTGCATTGGTATACCCCACTAAGGATACTACAGGAATCTCATTAGCCTTTCTTCTCTCCCTCTGTATTCCTCTGTTCTTTCTTATATTCTCAAGCTCCTGCTCTATGTCATTTATCCTTCCTCTTATATGCCGCCTGTCTATCTCAAGCTTCTTTTCTCCCGGGCCTCTGGTGCCTATTCCTCCACCTGTTCTGGAAAGTACAAGTCCCATACCCATAAGCCTTGGAAGCCTGTATTTCAGCTGTGCCAGCTCAACCTGTATCTTACCTTCCCTGGATTTTGCCCTTTGTGCGAATATATCCAGTATAAGCACGGTCCTGTCTATAACCTTGCAGCCTATAGCCTCCTCCAGGTTTCTTACCTGAGCCCCTGTAAGCTCATCATCAAATATCACGGTATCTGCCATAAGGCTTTGCTTCAGTAAGGAAAGCTCACTGGCCTTACCGCTTCCTATATAATATGCATTATCTATCTTGCTTTTTTTCTGTATTACAGTTTCAACCACCTGGGCTCCTGCTGTTTCTGCCAATTCCTTAAGCTCCTCCACAGACTCCTGGCTTGAGTATTGGTCCATGCTGATTCCACCAACCAATATTACCCTTTCTGCCCTGGCATCCTCTACATCATGTATCCTTTCATAAAGCTGTGACTCCATCTCCTGGATTATGTCTATTAGCTTAACATCACCTATTCTATCGATACTTTCAGGACCTATAACAGATATGGAGTTTGCCAGCTGCCCATCCTGTATATCTATAAATCCGCAGGAAAACTGAACCGGAGCTTCCCCCTGGACACTGACGGCTGTCATACAGTCAAACTTCAGAGAAATAAGTGATGTAACATCCACTGAGGATAGCATGGCACTTCCTGAAGGATGGGTGTGTATACAGCGTATGCCACTTAAGGCAGACTCATCTCTTTTCTCTGTCAGGTCCTGAAGGCTCACAGTGTTGCTGTCGCCTATAGCTACATCCAGCACCTTTCCTCTTCTGTTTATATATATGGATATTTCCCTGTTTATCCTGCCAGATATTTTGCATATAATATCCAGTATTTCATGAGTAGCAATAGCTCCCCTGTCACAGTCCATATCATATAAGCCTTCCAGTTCCTCTATATATATCTTACGTACTCCCTCTGTTTCGCCTCTTATCATATAAACCACCTCCCAATTACGTAATAATTATATAGTAAGAGTCTTAGATTAACAACAGCTACATGGTGTAAATTATAATTATATAAAATCTTTCATAAATACTTTCATTATGATGTGTGGTATTATAAAACTTGTATTATACAATATGCAAAAGGAATGATAGGAGATGAAACTATCCATGAATAATATACATTTAGTAAAGCCAAGTGGAAAATATGAAAACAGCTTTAAGTCCTATGCCCTTTCTTATAAGGAAATCAACGACGAGCATTATTTTAATAAATATAGGCCTGCATTGGAGGATTTTAAAAGCTATATACATGCCTTGGAAAAGTTATCTGAGGAAATAAATCTTTATGAGGGCCAGGTGCCAGTATCAAACTTTTGGCTCATCCACGGAGATGATGTAGTAGGTGTCGTAAGAATCCGTCATAAGGAGGACGGTTCTGCAGGGCATATAGGCTATGACATATCCCCAGAATTCAGAAAAATGGGTTACGGCACAGAGCTTTTAAGGCTTGCGCTCCAGGAAGCCTCAAAGCTTGGCATAAACAACGCCATTTTAACATGTTCTACAGCCAACACTTCTTCAAGAAGGATAATCGAGAAAAACGGTGGCATACTGCAAGGCACCATATTTGATGAAGAAGATCAGGAATATATGTACAAGTACAGTATTAAAACCTCCATTTAAATGATTATTCACTGCTTGTTTAGTTATAGAAAATCCTGCCGTTTTTTCAAGCAGGCTCTTCTGTATTTGCTTTGAAATACCCATCCAGAAGCAGCAGTTCTAGTACCCTGGCCTCACGCTCAAGCATGGCAGAAGCTTTCGGTCCATGGCCCTTATCCCTGTTCCTTTTAACTGCCGCCATGGGTTCGACAAATTCCAGTGTAAAAAGCTCATCTGCTTCATAGTCATCTAAACACTGTGGGACAACATCCTTCTCTACCTGGCAGATATAATAATAGTTATCCTGTATGAATATATCATCTTCTATACCCTTCTGTACCCGGTGAACAAGGCCATATTCTTTAATTGTATCAGAAATAACAACCATCCCTGATTCCTCTAGTACTTCACGAACCAGCGCTTCAATATGGTTTTCTCCGGACTCAATTCCACCACCAGGGAACTTATAATAATCATATTTCAAGCTATGCACCATTCCAATTTTCCCATCTCGGATGATTATGCCCCTAACTGAAGGCCGTACACCAACCTTGCCATTTACATCATAGTCCTTCATATCCATTTCAAATAGTAATCTCATTTGTTCACCTCTTTAATTTCTTCCTTTTGCTTATCTCATGTGAAGCCATGTAAAAACAATCCTATCCTTACTGCGAGAAGGCTTTTTTAATATTCAAAGAGCAGATGGCACTCATAGTCAAGTCTCCATCTGCTCTTATAATCATAAAGAAAATAAATGTATAAAGAAAGCTCTTTGAAAGCCCTTCAACACTTCTTATTATTTTATCTCTATGCTATATTTTCCCTTAAGTCCATTTACGTAGTCAATATACAAAGCATTCTGCTTTTCCTGGAGCATATGGTTTCTTATAAGGTCCCTTACATCCTCATAGGACTTTTCCTGAGGTTCATTCTTTTCCTCTACCAGTATGAGATGGTATCCAAACTGAGTTTTAACAGGCTGGCTTACAACACCCTCCTCCAATTCGAAGGCTGCATTTTCAAACTCAGGTACCATCATGCCTCTTCCAAAGCTTCCAAGTGAGCCTCCCTGACCCTTTGATGGGCATGAGGAATACTTGCTTGCTGCATCCTCAAAGCTAAGTCCAGAGCTTATTTCATCTTTTATCTGCTGTGCCTTCTCAAGAGTATCTACCAATATATGCTTTGCAGTAATCTGCTCATCTTCCTTGAAGTACTCCTTATTCTGCTCATAATACTCCTTTATATCTTCCTCTTCAACAGCAGCTCCATTTATAATATCCTGTATTGCAAGCTGGGTTAAAATACCCTTACGGGCTTCCTGAAGCTGAAGCTTATAATCCTCCCTGTTTTCCATACCGTTGTCTACTGCATCCTGATAAAGAATCTCCCAAGCAATAAGCTGATCAAGAAGCTGCCTTCTTCCCTCTGGCGTGCTCAGGCTCTGCCTTTTATCCTGTCCAAACCTTTGTATTGCGTTTTCCATGTCCATTTCTGTAATTGGGGCTCCGTTTACTACTGCAAGCATCTTATTCTCCATTTGCTTCTCCTTCGCATTTTATAATAATCCTTTACAATATTACCATATTATAAAGGATTAAGTATATAGCTATTTAACATATGTAGCTTTATTTTACTACAATAATATCATACTCCCTGGTTCCAAGGCCTATCCTTTCAGCATGGTCCAAGCAGCTGCGCCACTCTGATTCCGGAGTGGAATTTCTGAAATGGTCATGATGGTCCACAAAGTCCTTCCTTGCAAGGTTGTCAGAAAGCTGGCTATGTGGCATAGGTGTTGCCGCAAGACATGCATCAACACAGGCCTGGTCAAGTGCTAATGGGTCGAAGGAGGCAAACATTCCTATGTTAGGAAGTATAGGGGCATCATTTTCTCCATGGCAGTCACAATTTGGTGACACGTCCACAACCAATGATATGTGGAAGCTTGGGCGTCCATCTAATACAGCCTTTGTATACTCAGCCATGCGGCAGTTAAGCTCTGCCCCGGCATTGTTACTTTTAAACTTTATAGCATCATAGTTGCATGCACCTAGACAGCGTCCACAGCCTACACAATTATCTTTATTTACGGTCATCTTTCTTTTCTTCTCATCAAATATCAATCCTTCGTTGGCACATTCCTTCTGGCATCTCATGCAGGCACGGCAGCTTTCTTCCTTTACATAGGGCTTTCCGCTGCTATGCTGCTCTTTCTTACCTGCTCTGGAGCCGCAGCCCATGCCTATATTCTTTATAGCACCTCCGAAGCCTGTCATCTCATGCCCCTTGAAATGGGTAAGGCTTATGAATATATCGGCATCCATAATGGCGCGTCCTATCCTTGCTTCCTTAACATATTCTCCACCCTTTACAGGAACCGCAATATCATCAGTACCCTTAAGACCATCTCCAATAAGTATAGGGCATCCAACTGTCAGCGGTGTAAAGCCATTCTCCCATGCACACTCCAGATGTTCAAGTGCATTCTTGCGGCTTCCGGGATACATGGTGTTGCAATCAGTAAGGAAGGGCTTTCCTCCCAATTCCTTTACTACATCTGCCACAGCCCTTGCGTAGTTGGGACGCAGGTAGCTTATATTTCCCAGTTCACCAAAGTGAAGCTTTATGGCAACAAATTTACCGTCCATATCGACCTGACCAATACCTGCTTTTTTTATAAGCTTTTTAAGCTTTGCAGGCAGTCCGTCTCCAAATGCAACTGTACGAAAATCCGAAAAATAAACCTTTGACTTTTCCATAATTCATAACCTCTATTCTCATAATTTTTAATTTTCCTATGAGCACAGCCTTTATTAAATATACAGCTACCCTCTAGGATTACCGTGGTCATCAAATTTTCTTCTTAACGCAGACTCTGTAGGAATTACCGGAATAATCATAATAACACACTGCACAAGGCAGAGCACCATACCTATACCCCCTACAGCATCACTGTCCTTTCCCATCACTAATAGCATGACTAATGCAGAGGGTACTAGCATTGCCCAGCCTATTATCCTCCATAACCTACTGAAGTAAGCATGGGCAAAATCCCATGTGGCCTTACTTTTCATAGATCTTTCAGTTCTGTAACCTACAACCCAGTTAATTTCCTTTGGTGGTGATTTCTTGAAAGCATATCCAAATGCTATCATTATGATTGGTATTAGTAGATCCATAGCAATCATAAAAATCCAAAATCCCATAATAACATCTCCCGGATTCCATTCTACAGCCTAACACAAAAAGCCTATATGAGTAATTATAGCATCCAATATGTGCCATTACTACTATGAATTCCTTTCACCAAATATGCTGTCTATTATGCAGTTTCCAACACCTTAATAGAGGATATTGAAATATTCCAGTTATTGTTTTATAATCATATTAGTTTTAAGATACACGGAGGTATAAGCATGATCAGATAATCTATTTTCGGTAAAAGCACATAACCCAGAGTAATCCATTAAGCTATATAGCCATGGATTATGTTTTTGTGACCGGATTTAGATTGTTGCATCTATTTATGACTTTTGGCATTATCAATAAGGATAATTCTGTCATACAGGTATGGTTGCAGGTCTATTCCCGGTTATGTGGGGATAGACTTTTTTATTACAAGGAGATGATAGAATGCTTCAAATAAATAACCTGTCAATTATACATAAAAAGGATCTGTCAAAAATAATTGAAAACTTTTCATTTGCCCTAAATTCTGGTGACAAGGTTGTAATAATAGGAGAAGAAGGGAACGGAAAGTCTACCCTCCTTAAAATGATTGCAGATGAAAATCTTGTAGAAAGCTATACAGAGCACTCTGGGGAAATAATAATACAGAACGAATCTATAGGCTACCTTCCCCAGTGGCTTCCTGAGGCTTATAAATCCAAAACATTATATGAGTACTACTCACACATGCCACAGTTTTTTGAGCTATCGCCAGGAGAACAGTCAGAGCTTACAAAGCAGCTGGGACTAACCCCTGATTTTCTCTATTCTGACCAGATAATGGATACCCTTTCAGGAGGAGAAAAGATAAAGGCACAATTTATAGGTCTTCTAATAAAAAAGCCTTCCTTGCTTTTACTAGATGAGCCCTCCAACGATATAGATATTGAAACCTTAGAATGGATGGAGGACTTTATAAATCTCAGCCCAATTCCTATTATGTTCGTATCCCATGATGAAATGCTTATAGAAAGGACAGCCACTGTTGTCATCCATATAGAAAGGCTCAGGAGGAAAACAATACCCCGCTGTACCGTTGCCCATATGCCATACAAGCAATATATACAGGAGCGGCTATCTAGGTTTGAGCATCAGGAGCAGCTTGCCCGTAAAGAAAAAAGCGACTTCGACAAGAAAATGGAGAAATATCGCCAGCTTGAATCCAAGGTAGAACACCAGCAGAATACTGTATCAAGGCAGGACCCCCATGGAGGACAGCTGCTAAAGAAGAAGATGCATGCAGTAAAATCCATGGGAAGACGGTTTGAAAGAGAAAAGGAAGGAATGACACAGCTGCCAGAGTATGAAAGCTCCATACTTTTAAAGTTTACAGGAACAGCTGAAATCCCCAAGGGTAAAACAGTACTTGACCTGTCACTTGATATATTAGCTGTTGATGGAAGACAGCTTTCAAAGGACATCCACCTGTTTGTACAGGGGGGAGAAAAGATATGTATCATAGGAAGGAACGGAGCAGGCAAAACAACGCTTGTCCGTATTATTGCAGATATACTTCTTCCAAGGAAGGATATGAATGTCTGCTACATGCCCCAAAACTATGAGGATGAAATGTCTTCTGACATAACTCCTGTGAATTTTCTGTCCTCCACAGGCCATAAGGATGAAATTACCCAAATCCGTACCTGGATGGCAAGTATGAAGTTTACAGCAGATGAAATGGGGCACCCTATTTCAGAGCTGTCCAGTGGGCAGAAAGCAAAGCTGTTCTTTCTTAAAACAAATCTGGATGGTGCAAATGTGCTTATACTTGACGAGCCCACAAGGAACTTCTCACCTTTGTCCAACCCTGTGATACGGGATGTTCTTAAGGATTACGCAGGCACCATAATAAGCGTTTCACATGACAGAAGGTATATTTCAGAGGTTTGCAGCAAGGTCTACGAGCTTACCCCTAAGGGGCTTGTGATAAAGTAAAAGCATCCTCTAAGGCATGTTCTATAGCTATATATAAATATGTTCTTTTGTTGGTAAAGGAACTTACCGAATAATCCGGTATCGCGGAACGACTCAAAGTAGAAAATCAAATGCTTTGGGTAACGTGACTGAATGCTGATTGGCAAACGGAAGAGGCAATCCTACCATCTTAGTTTTTTTTACTTTTTTGTATTTTATTGTATATTCTTTCATATTATGATATAATTTACTTATTCTATGCTGATATATTCAACATCAGGCGAGAATTATTGAAATTATTGAAAACCTATTGAAAATATCGTCTTAAGGCTGTCCGGACGTTCACTGGCAGAAAGCATGACGTTAGTCTTAAAGTTCACAGGTAACTTTTGCCTGTTCCTTCTCTCAAAATGCAAGCAGCCTTTTGCAGTCGGGGTGTGCAGAGTACGCTGCACCCACATTCTTCTTTTGAGCATGTCCTGTAGTTCGGTTTACAAGTTATATGGGCAGCAGGAAATATGCTGCATAATGGAAAAAAGCTGCTGCACTGTAAGCTTGCAGCGTTTGTGGACAAGTTATAATCTCCTCAAAATTTTGACGTGGTAAAGCTTATGAGGCAATGCTGCTTGATTGACAGGTTCTTTTATCTCTCCGTAAATCTGGATTATCTGATGGTTCCACTGGAGTGGTTGTGAGAAATGGGGTGTTAGTAACATAAGATTTCTAGGTTCACCTTGTGTTGCGGTAGTACTCCGCTGGTCAGAAACAAACGAGTACATTATTTATAAATTTCTATATACAGGAGGAAAACAATATGAAAAAACGAGTATTGAGTCTGTTCCTATACCTTATATTTCTGATGACGCTGATACCGTTAACGGCGTTTGCAGACGGTGATTCTTTTAATATTTGGGTCAACGGAACACAGGCAACCGCTGACAACAAAGACAACATTTTAGGCGATGGAGGCATTACGGCGGCTTATGACCCCTCTACCCATACACTGACCCTGAATGGTTCCGTGGACAGCATCAAGTCCACCTTTACCGATAAGCTGACCGTTGTTGTGAAAGCTGTGCAAACTAAAGTGCTGGACATCAATGCTGTAGGTGATGTTTCCATTACCGGTTCAGAAAGCATTAACGGCCCTGTTTTTGTAGAGTCCACCACTATCAGTACCGGTGGCAATGTAACACTGGAGAATAAGAACATGGGCTTTGTTTCCTCGAGTACGCTGGCCATCACCAAGGCAAAAGATGTTACCATAATCAGCGACAAATCTAATCCCATAATGAGTGGCCCGGTGTCCATCACCGCCGATGGCAACGTATTGATAGAGAAAAAGGGAGATTACAGCTTGCTGGTCTCGTCTCTGATCATTAATAAAGCAAAGGATGTTACTGTGCGTGGAAACAGCAGCAATTTTTTGATGAGTGAATCAACGATTAACGCGACCGGCAATGTGAACATTGAAAACAAGGGCACCGGTTTTGTTAGCAACAGCAATCTGACCATCAATAACGCCGTGGATGTAACTATAACGGCCTCCAGCAGCAGTGCGCCTATGTTTACCAATAATGTGGATGTTGCAGCTTCAGGCAATGTAACGCTGACAAACAACGGAAATTCTATATTGGTATATGGAAAGCTGAAGGTGACTGGTTCAAAGGATGTGACCATCACCAACAACAGCACAAGCAATTTTTCTTTGGCAGGTGGTGTGGAGATCAACACTATCGGTGATGTGACCATTACCGGTAAGAGTACTACCGTGCCGATGATCTATAAAAATACAACAATCGACACCTTGGGCATCGTACACCTTGAAAACGAGGGTATGATCTATAGTTCAATCGATGATACGGAAATGCTTTCCATTGGTAAGAAGACTCCCCCGAAAAATGTGGTCATCAAAACCGGCAAGATACCTACCACATTGGATGGGTATTCCACACCTGCAATTTCAGGTAGCCTTGACGTTAATTCTTATAAGTTCACCCTTGAGACTGACACAGCCACAACTGCCATCACAAGCTATGTTGGAAGTGTTCTACTTTTTGTGAGGGGCGATGTCAGTATCAGCAACAAGAGCGGCGCAGCTGTAAGTGGTAGCTGTACTGTGACAAGTGAAAACGGCAAAATCTCCATTGAAGGCAATTCCAATGGCCCTGCACTGATAACCGGTGATACGGAAATTATTACTCAGAATGATGTAGTTTTGACAAATGCAGCAGGTTCGATTTGTCAGCAGAAGGTTACGATCGGGAAGTCAGGCAGTGTAGGCTCGGATGTTTACGCAGGAAATGTGACAATCACAGGAAATAGCAATGGTGCGCCTTTAATTGGGAGTGATACAACTATCACAGCAAACGGCGATGTAAGGATGGAAAACAAAGGAAGCTCGTTTATAATTTCAGGCAATCTGTTGGTTAACAGAGCCAAGAACATGACGGTTAATGGCATATCCGGAGGGGCTCCGCTAATTACTGGCTATGTGGAGATTACCGCCACCGATAATGTGCTGTTGGAAAACAAGGGCACTGGCTATGTTGTAGGCTCCAGCCTAATGATCCACAGTGCAAATGATGTAACGGTAACGGGCGCTACCAGTGCTTCACCGTTGCTGGCAGGAAAAACGCATATTACGGCAACAGGAAATATCTGTGTTGCCAATGTGGGAAATGGTGGGTTTAGCGTGAACGGTGATTTGAAAGTACAGGGTGCCAAGAATGTGACCGTTAGCAATAATTCCTCCACACCTACGATCACAGGAGCTGTGGAATTCAAAAAGATTAAAGGAAATATTTTAATCGTTAACTATGGCCAAGGCTATACAATTGTCGGTACACTTACCTATGATAATGGCACCTCTTTGGGTTATACCACCGCGGACGGCACCGAAGGTACAGAAATCGCTTCCGGAACTGTGCCGAATACGACCTACAGAAAGATCTACCTTGAGTATGTTTGCACCCATGAAAATGTAATACTTAAGAATGCTAAGGATGCCACCTGCACTGCAGAAGGCTATACTGGAGACACCTACTGTAAGGACTGCGACGAGAAGATTGCCGACGGCAAGAGCATTCCAATGACCGCTCACACCTACAAGGACGGCAAGTGCACAGCCTGCGGTGCTGCGGATCCCAACTATAAGCCCACCGATCCCAGCAAACCCGATGATCCTACCAGCCCCCAGACCGGCGACAGCATAAATCTCTGGCTGTGGTTTTGGGCCTTATTTGTAAGCGGTGTCGTACTGTTCGGTACAACCGTTTATACCAAGGTAAAAAGGGAAGCAGAATAATTTTTCAAAACAACAAAAGGATAAAAACGAATCCTAGCTACTAGTGGTTTGCACAGACCCTTCAAAGGTGTTCTGGGATGCGCCACCTCATAGCTATTACTGGCAGCCACTAAAAGTGGCTGTCTTTTTTGTGTATTTCCTCTTTTTACCCATAAGATAGCGCCATATACTCTTTCATAGATGTTTTATCACTGCTGAAGTCCTCTTCTAATTATCCCTGTATGTTTT
>JAEZLD010000201.1 GCA_023415335.1 Bacillota bacterium
TCCTCCTCAAATTCCTCTATTTTCTCAAAGCCGATACTCTCCATGACACCCCTTGACCTTATATTTGATTTATAAGTAAACGCACACAGCTTATCAATGGAGTACCTATCAAATACAAGCTGGCAGAACTGTTTTAACGCCTTTTTACCAATTCCACCGCCCCAGTATGCTTTATCAAATATTACTATGCTTACAAAGGCCTGCTTCTCATCCTCCTCATCGATTGCATAACACCACACGTCTCCTACATATGTTCCATCTACAGTAATAACCTTTCCAAAGCTCCTTGCATCAGTTTTTAAGGATCCCTTATACATCCTTATGGCATCCTCCAATGTATTCCTTATAAATGGAAAAAGACTTTCCAGTTCCTCATCCTGAGACTTCTCCCAGAATATCTTTACATGCTCCTCTGTACGTGATTCTAACAAAGTATTTTCCATAATCAAAGCCGCTTTTTATGAATATTATACCATATAAGTTTTAGTATATAAAAATAGAAAAAGGCCGATACCTCTCTAAAGAATGGTACCGGCCTGTAAATTTAAATTTTACTTAGAAAGCTATCCCCTGCTTTTTCTTTTTTAATAGTATGGCTGCTGCAAAACAGCTTGATATTGCCATTAATATTGTCCAGGTCCATTGCATGCTATTATCTCCCGTATTGACAGGAGCAGGCTGTGAATGTGTAAATGCAAATACAGAATACTTACTTGCAAATACATAGGCTGTTCCATCCTTCTCTACCCAAAAGGTCTTTGTATCATCGTTTCTGGTCAGTTCTGTTATTTTTGCCTGAAGCGCATCTGCATCCTCTAACGATGGAATTCCTTCAAAGTCAAGCTTTGGAACCTTTAGGGCTTCAGTAGTACCTTCATGTACTACATACAGCTGAATGTTTATACCATTTATGCTCTCCAATGGGAATGTAAGCATAATATAAGGTGACTCCAGCAGCTGTGTGGTTTCTGACTGAATAATAGTGTTAGGACTCCATATATACTGCCAAAGTGTAACATCGGCAGCTAGTCCAACCTGCTGGTTGCTGATCTTCTTTATCTCTTGAAGTGCCAGCATATAGTTCATGTTACGCATTCCATTTCCAGGATTGAAAATATCTGTATCATCAGGGTTGTTAATATCAATCTGGTCAATATGAAGCTGTACTACTGCTCTGTCAGAGTTTCCAAGTTCCTTTAGTCTTCCTTGACTGAACAATTTTTGCAATCCACTTACAGTAGAAGGTATAGTCTTGTTATCCCCATATGTAACTATGGTACTTTTATCCCCATCTGAAAAATCAAACTGTATGGTAATAGTACCTTCCCCAGTTAATGCAGCAGATATTGTCTTGGTTATATTATTATGATTAACAACAACAGTATAGTTTCCTTTTGAAAGATTCTCAAATCTATGTGAGGTCTCTCCTGCTTTTACTTTATAAGAATCGATTATAGTATTACCATTTTTTATCTGTATAATGTCACCTTCTGATACTCCACTTACCACTAATGCTCTTGTTTTACTTGAGGCATCTTGGGTTTTAGGAACCTTTATTGTAATCGTGGTGTTATCAGATGTTCCACGGTTGTTTTCTGCTGTAAGCTTCACCTCATAGTCCTTTCCAGCCTCCAGTCCTGTAAGGGTTAATCCGCTTGTCCAGTCCCAGTTCTCTGCAGTTATCCATTCACTGCTTCCTACCTTGCGATACTGTAAGAGAGGTGAATCTCCACTGCCAGGTGTCTCATGTAGCATGAACTGCTGCTGGTATTCATCAGGTAAGGTAATGCTGCTATCCTGCTTGCTTAAATCATAATAACTAGGAATGATGGTTACACTGTTATTGGTATAGGCTGTACTGTGTAGTTCTACCCGGAAAGGTTTTATAACCTTTATAGTAGCATATCCGGTTCCTGCTTCATGGTTATCTGCCTCAGCAATGTTAATCTTTACTATTCCAACTCCGTAATTTCCACCTAAAGTAACTGTGCCATCTGCTGCTACAGATATAGCATTGTTTCCATCGGATTCCTCAATAAAAGTCATATCCCCCAGAGCTGGATATATATCATGACAGCTGTCTTCAGCACATATATGCTTTACATAGTCAGGCAGATACAATGTATTTTCAATACCGCCTTCAAGATAGTATATAAGGCTTAATCCTCTCTTATCCACCACCTTCTGTTTATCCTGCTTCCATTGTGCATATAGGACAGTCATTCCACTAATCTGGAAGGTGCCTCCGGCATTATAGGAATTTTCATGATTTACTGTGTCCCAGCCTGTAAAATACCATTTGTTCTTATTGAATGTATTTGCCGCCCTGGTAGATACTGTCTCTCCTGATATATATGTATCTATAAAATCAGACTCGTTTGTACCATTGTTAGCCTTATATGTTACTGTATAATATTCTATAGTCTCTGTAGGCTGGTTATCTAAAACCTGTGTGGTTTTCCCACTATCCCTATTATCTACATAAATTTTATAAGTACCATTTGGAACAACGGTAAGGTCAGTTATTGTAGTTGCTCCATCCATGGATACCAGCTTTATGTTTACATTATTCCATTTGCTGCCATCCTTATTAACTGTAATGCCAACTCTGTTAGAATCGGTATTAGCCTTAAGTGAGTATGGCCGGCTAATCGAAGTTATAGATGTATTATTCTTAATTGTACTAAATACTGTCGCCTCATCAGCAGACTGAGTCCAGTTCTTCCAGTGGTATCCTTCCTTAGTATCAGCGTTGAGAGTAACTCCCTCGCCCTTCAGATAGTTTCCCTCTCCACTTACTTTATCTATTCCGTTATCCTTGCTTAATACCACAGTATAGAAGTCTACATATACGTTTCCTGCTGTGTTTATAGTCATACCTGTGTACTTTTCAGTATATCCACCACCACTTAACCATACATAATATGTACCCTCTGTAATACCATTAAATGAATATACTCCATCCGAAACCGAGGTTTTTGGTACACTGTTAACTAGTGAATATTGGCTAGTAGACAGTACTACCTCAGGTGCCCCACTAGTCCAAGTTTGATTATCTTTTCTTACTGTAACGGTAGCATTATACTTATTTACTACAAAAGCATTGCTTATCCCCTGTCCCAGGTTACCAGCAGCATCCTTCATAAGTACATGCAGGTAATATGAACCCTTCTTTAAGGAATTAAGCATATGTCCAATCTCATTTAGAAGGTCAGACTCTGAAGTTACCCATGTAATAGATGCATCACTGGCAGCTAAGCTTTGTGAGGAATCGTTTACAACATATCCATAAGATGATATATCAGATGTATATGTACTATTGGGGTCAGAGGATGGAGTATTCGTCACCTTCATATCATCAGACAGCGTTACCTCTCCTGTTGTACTATTAACGTTAACAGTCACATTTGAAACTGTAGGTGCAACTGTATCCTGAAGAATATAGAAGGTTGCTTTTCCCGGAATTACCTGCGTTATGGTTTCGTTTGTGCTATAGCTTAAGGTAACTACATATTTTCCTGTTGCAGCCCCGCTCTTTGGAATCTCAAAGTAGGACTTATTTGTCTCATGGTCGGTTTTAACCTCAAAGGTCCATCCAGGGCTTGCTGTAGGTGTTGTGGTAAGAGAATATGACGCTGTAAGACCATCAACATTCTGACTGGCGTCTGGGTTAAGGTATACTCTTAAGGTATCATCCTTTATAAGCTCACGCTTTACCTTGTTAACCTCATTTCCCCATTTTGCTTTGCCAGATTCAATGCTTACACTATCCAACAATAACAGCTGTGCTACCCCTGTATTAACAGGGTCTGCTGGTGTGCTGGAGTTGTCCTTCCATTTAGTGTGATATATAAGATAGGCAATCTTCATCGCCCTTACCTGGTCAGCAGTTTTACCGGCAGTATTCAATCCAACACTATTCAGCTCCAGCTCATTCACATCCTGATATGCACTAGAGTTATCTCCCAGGCTATCCTCATTAAAATCGCTTCCTGCAGTGCTTTCATCGGTTATCAGGTTTATCTTTCGATTCTGAATAACAGCAAGATATGCCTTATCCTTATCACTGGCTGTTGGTGCATAGTTGTTTTCTGATTCGGAGGTTACATTAACAAAAAATCTCTGCTGGCTGTCATCTAGATATTCTGCATGGTCAAGAGCCGAAAGTACGGAGCTTCCTGCAACAACAGGCTCAAAAAAATTCATAACCAGGTTCGTATACTGGAATGAAGATGTAATATCACATGTATGACCACTTACTCCAAAATCTACATAGGGACCAAAGCCTCCATATCCTGTATCTGTAAACTTAGCATTGTTACTGCTGTTAATATCAAAAATCGTAATTGGGGTTCCTGTCAGGCTTCCGTCTGTCCCCTCCTGCATTGTAACCTTTAGGGAATCCTTTGTAATGGTCATCTCCAAATGGCTTTGTTTCCAGAATGTTTTATTACTTGCTGTAGCAATATTCTTATATCCTTGAGTATCACTTTGTGAAATATTTTTCAAGCCATTAAGATGTAGTGCAGTAACATCTACATTGGTAAGCTTATAAATATATATTCCACTTATACCTGTTGCCCTGTCTGTCTGTAAATTTCCACCAGAGTACTCAATTAACATTAAATAACCATTTATTTTTCCATTACTTACGCCAGCATTAATAAGAAAACCAGCATATTTTAAGGAGTGGGTTGCAACATCTGTTGCATCAACATCAAAAACAACCGTTTTTGTACTGGTTGAGGTTGCTGGATAATAAAGAAAATCTGCATAGTTAGATGTATAATAACCATAAAAAATCATGTTAGCCTTCTTCTGAGAAGGGGTTCCAGAGGAGAAGGTATAAATGTGCTCTCTTAACTCAGCAGTTCTGTTCCATTTAGTGCTTGATGGAGAGCCGTTATTATAAAGTGTCTCAATAGTAGTCTTTCTATTTTCACTATATGCTGTATCATCCACGCCTGCATAATACCAGGTAGAGGGTATCTCACTAACCCCACGTCCACTGTAATTTTTACTCCATGCATCTCCATCTGCATACCATGCAGTGTCATAATGGTCATAAACATGCCATTTAGTCAAATCTGTAGGGTCTAATGATACCGATGTGCTGTTAATCCTCCATGTTTCTTTACCATTATAATCACCATTGCTATGTTGTCCGTAATAAGCCTTGATATGTGACAAATAGCTGTCAACATTAGATATCAATGCTTCAGGATTAATTACAGAATTGGAATCAACATTTAAGAACACATCAAAATCCGTCGAGTCTGTTACTACTGCACCTCCAAATACTGTTGATGGAAACTGTAGGATAATCAGCTGTACAATCATCAAAACTGATATCCATTTCTTAATGCCCTTTTTCATACTTTCCCTCCTAAATGTAAATTTTCATTTTTCATATTAAGTCATGTATCCTTAATACATGCAAGAAACATTCACTTTACTTCGACACAATTATTCCATTACTGTTACTCTATTCTACTTTATACTACGATTACCTATAATGTCAATATATTATTATAATTACAATTATTAGTATACCAACTTTTTACTACATTGTTTTTACATTTTATGGTACATTTTTTATAAATTGGTACTCACAGTTTTTATATGTCAAAAAAAGACCAAAATGAAACACTGACTTTCGGAATTTCCACTTTCGGAATTTAAAAAGAAATGTAATTTAGTTTTGCAGAAAATCTGATATGAATAATAAGATATCTGTCCTGATAAAGTGAAGAGATAAAATTAAGCAATGTTATGTAAACACTCAACAGCATGCCATATACAAAGACAGTAGTATAAAGCTGGAGTATCGGGCGCAAATTACTAGAATCAATAGAGTACACAGTAGGGCGTTATGAGAACGAAGGTTTTTATTGTAATCCATTGGCTTCATATCAAAAGTCACATGTAGAAAAAACCATGAGTACATATATTATATACTGTCATTTGCTATGCTCACAAATGCCTGCTTGAGAGTGTGAAACTTCTCCCAAATCATCTTTACATTCTCCTCTGTGTGCATACCCAAAATCATATTATCTAAGTCAACTTCCTCTATAGTTTTCATAACTACCCCGTGTGTAAAGCTATTAAATACTTATCCCCGCAAGCAGTAAATTAAAAAGCTTTGAAGCCTGGGCCTTCAAGTCAAATTCCGGATAACGTACATTCCACTCGTACACCAACCCCCTATATGTCATCATAAGCTGCCTAGCAGTCTCGTCCGCAGACAGTTCATGGCGGAATACTTTCTTCTCTATTCCGGAACTTATGATATCGTTAAACACCATATACAGCTCTCTGTTATAGTTCATGGCAGCCCTGGTATTGACATCCTTTTCCAGCTGCACCTTGTATAGGATTCTCATGTTCTCATAGCCAATCTCATTTGAGATAACATCTGCAATTTTTTCTATAATAGAAATAAGCACATCACTTGCCGGCATATCTGAAGGAAGGGTTTTAAGATATGCTTTATAATCCGTATCAATCTTCCTTACATAATCACTGATCAGAACACCAATCAAAGCATCCTTTGATTCAAAATGAACATAGAAGCTTCCCTTTGCAACTCCTGCATGCTTAACAATATCCTCGATATTTACAGCTTCATACCCGTACTTGCTGAATAAGTATTCAGCGCTATTATAAATTTTATTTTTTGTCTGAACTGCTTTCTCTTTTCTGCTGTTTCCTGATTTTTGATGCATTACAAATTCTCTCCTTTATTGACATATATCCCTATAAATTGTATAATGACTATATTCACTGAATCCAGTCATTGAATTTGGTCATTTACTACTGTTTCATTGTAAGACAGTTATTACTTTTTTTCAAGCGCTGCCTTTCTCTATGGCAGCTGAAATACAACACAAAATATAATATGGAGGAGAACGTTATGAACAAATTTTCACTCAAATCAGTAGGTTTGCTTCTTACAGCACTTCTTATTTGTTCCAGTTTATCCGCATGCAAAGGAACGAGCTTTCTGGGAAGTAATCCTAACACATCCAAGGGGGATGGTGGGCTCTTGGGCGGCACGCCGGATGACAAGGTTTCAGACAATGAAAAAGACAAGGAGTACATATCAGAAGACGAAAAATGGGGACGTGTGGCTGAAGGAATGCTTGGTAATAATGGCGAAATTGTAAAAAAGGATTACGATGGGTATCTAGGCTATGGCTATAACATGATTACCTCCCCATATTATAACCACAGGAGCATAAATGATGGACATCCTGTTTTAGATATGGCAAAACTTGTAGCAGAGGATAAGGTCTATGTTAATAACACTTCCGCAAACTTTGCTGAGCCCAAAATCTATATCCACAACTCTACAAAAGAATATGCAGAAGAAATGTCTGCAAAAGCAGGTTTAAGAGGCAAATTCCCTCTTTCTGGAAGCTTTAAAGTGAATTTCAAAATAGATTCCTCCTATGAAATGAAAAGTAATCAAAGGCTGTTAACCCTGCAGGCTAATCTGGAAACTCGTAGGGACTATGTTTCTGGAAGCAGTGCAAAGCTTCTCGCCCAGTATTTGTCTGATGATTTTATTGATGATGTGAAAGATCTGTCCGCAGAGAACGTAGCTAACTTTGTAGAAACATATGGTACGCATATCCTTACCAATGTCACAATGGGCGGCCGGTTTGACCTGAACTATCTTTATACAAATAAGTCTACAAATGAAATTACCAACATGGAAGCCTCTCTTAGGGCATCATACCGGTATATCAGCGGAAGCACGGACACAAGTAATAAAGAAGATCGAAAGGAAGTTGAGGAAAACAGCTCTCTGCAGGTTAGAACGTATGGAGGTACAGTGACGGTTGACCCTACCACTGTGCAAGGCGCACTTTCTTCCTATAAGGAATGGAGTCAATCTGTACAGAACGGAATGATTAGTTTCGTCGATGCATCTGAGGTATTTCCAATTTGGGATGTTATTGATGAGTTGTACAAACTACAAGAAACAGATGAAAATAAACAACAATATGCTGGTAAAAGCGACACTGTAAAGAAATACTGTGAGGATAAGGCATCCGGGGAATTCAATAAATTCAAGAAAACAGTTGGTGTAGATATTCCGAAAAACTATATTTCTGATATTTATATTGGAACAGGGAGTAGTTCTGATGAAGCAAAAAATAAGCTTAGAAGCAAAGGTGTTCTCGAAAATAATATTGTCAACCTTGATCTCAACCATGAAGCAGGTGGAGATTGGATTTACCTGGGATATAAACTTACCACTAAAAAGTCTGAGGGTATTACCTATCTAGTGGCGGATTTTTACGGTAAAAAGAAATCAAATGATATTAAATACAACGATTGGAATATGACTATTATTCCTACTGATCTGAATAAAGGTGCAAGAGGTAAATATATTTATCTATACTATACTAAAAACCCAAAGGCAAATGATGAACCGATTACAGCTATCAAGTATCAGAGAGATGAACAATTCGAATATGGTAATGGAGATGGGTGGGAGGCTGTATTATGTGTTGATGATGGCGACCCAATGGACTTTAACAAAGGAGCAGGTGGTTCGTTCATCTATCTTTGGTATAATAGAGACTGATTTGGTACCTTCCTAAAAAATAATACTTATAATATTTAATAGTTTTCAAGGGGCTGTGGCTTAAGCTGCAGTCCTATTTAATACATTTCCTCTTTCAAGACTTTTTCCTGCTCTATGTAATCCATCACATTCTTTATTTCTGAGTATAAGGATATTATGATTCTGTTCCTATTTCGCCATATATTCTCTTCATATAAATTTCATACTTTTAATATAATTTTATAACCCCTTCAATATTAGCCTAGTTTTGCCATAAATGTAAATGTTATAATATTAATAAACAGACCTTTCTATTTCAAATATGGTCTGAGCAAAGAAAGGGGTAAAGCCATGACCAGTTATATATCTTCCAGTTCAAAGAATAGGGCCAATATATCAATTAACCTTAATGACCTTATTGCGGATGTAGATGACCGTATATATAGTTCCTTTATAGAACACTTTGGACGAGCCATCTATACAGGTATTTATGAGCCCAGACACCAGAGCGCTGACTCCCAGGGCTTCAGGGAGGATGTGCTTGATTCAGTAAAAGAACTAAATATCCCTGTCATACGCTACCCTGGAGGCAACTTTGTCTCAGGCTACAACTGGGAAGATGGTGTAGGTCCCAGGGAGAACAGGAAAACAAAGCTGGATTTAGCTTGGTCCGCGTTGGAAACCAATGAAATTGGATTAAATGAATTTTCAGACTGGCTTAAGAAAGCCGGAGCAAACATGATGCTTGCTGTAAATCTGGGTACTCGCGGAGCTGACGAAGCAAGAAATCTTGTAGAATACTGCAATTTCCCATCAGGAACCTATTACAGTGATTTAAGGATATCTCATGGGTATCCAACCCCCCATAATGTTAGACTTTGGTGCTTAGGAAATGAAATGGACGGTCCTTGGCAGATATGTGCCAAGACTGCTGAGGAATATGGACGTCTGGCATGTGAAACAGCCAAGGTTATGAAGCTGGTTGACCCCACTATAGAGCTTACTGTATGCGGCAGCTCATTTAAAGAGATGCCAACCTATAAAACCTGGGAAGAGACTGTATTAATGCACACCTATGACTATGTGGATTATATATCATTACATACCTACTATGAAAACAATGAGGATGATACCCCATCCTTCCTCTCCAAGGCATTGGATATGGACAGCTTTATAAAAGAGGTAGCTAACATATGCGAATCAGTTCGCATAAAGAAAAAAGCTAAAAAAAGAATCTACCTATCCTTTGATGAATGGAATGTATGGTACCATTTTAAACAAACAGGAAAAGAACCCGAAAAATGGACAAAAGCCAGACCTATAGAAGAAGAGATTTACAATTTTGAGGATGCTCTGCTTGTAGGAGATATGCTTATAACTCTTATCAATAATACTGATGTTGTAAAAATCGCCTGCCTTGCCCAGCTTGTAAATACTATAGCTCCTATTATGACAAAAGAAAACGGTCCCTGCTGGAAGCAGACAACCTTCTATCCCTTTATGTACACTTCCCTGTATGGCAGAGGAAAGTCGCTTATGCTCAATATTGATACTCCCAGCTATTCCTGCAGCAAAAGAAACAGGGTGCCCTGCATAGGTTCAGCTGCCGTCTATAACAAGAGTACCAATGAGGTTGTATTGTTCATAGTCAACCGCAGTCTGGATAAGGATATAAGGGTTGATTGTTCTCTGGAAGGCTTTTATATTGATGGTGTGCTGGAGTGGAAGTCTATGGAGGGATATGATCTGAAGGCAGTCAACTCGGCTGAAGAGCCCTTTGCTGTTGTTCCAACAGATAAAACAGACATACAAGCCTCCCAATCAGGTATCAGCTTTGAGGTTACAAAAGCATCCTGGAATATGGTAAGGGTTAAGGTAAATTAACGCCAGAGGTTTACACTCTTCAGTTTATAGCCTGCTCATGGCTATCACTTGATTTGCTTTTAATGATTATACGTTTTTATACTCTTAGTATATAGTATCTGAAAGGTCCTTCTGCAGGTGCAATGGATGTTTTGACTAACATCCTTACAATATATTTGCAGAGGGGCCTGTATTTAATTGCAAAATTAATTAAATTTCAAAAATGACATATATGCTCAAACCCCTTCGTATAATTATAAAAATGCCGAAACCAGGTAAAAGAGGGTATGTGATTGGTGCATCACCTTATTTTACTACCCTGCATTCGGCATAATTTTAACATTAGGGGGGAGGTTTTAGCAAAAGTGTTCTCGTTACAAAGGATAACTGAAGAAGGTACAGTGGTTGATAAGCATTAAACTCTAGCCTAGTGTTTATCAATAAATATCTCAATTATCTTGAAGTAGTAAGGAGGGCATTAAATGAAGTTTAAAAGATTACTAACATCTGTAATTGCGCTTATTATTACCACCAGCTTAACAACAATGGCATATGCTGCACAGGCAGTTAATGATGATGCTGGGATTGGTAATACAATTGTTCAGAAGGAAGACAACCGAACTGACCCATTAACCGAAAAACAGCTGGAGCTTAAGGAAAAGGCTGTTCAGGCAAGGCTTAACGGCAAAGCAACGGGTAAGGTTCACCAGGTGGCAAAGGGGCAGTATGTTCAGCTAGAGAGAGAAGGCGAAGGCGCAATCTGGACCCTGCTTGGTGAGTTTCAGGACTTAAAGCACAATACAATTCCTGAGCCAGACCGCAGCGTAAATAACACAACTCTCTGGGAACCTGATTTTAGCAGGGATTACTTTCAGAACTTGCTTTTCAGCAATGTACCTGGAGCAAACTCAATGTATAACTTCTATATTGAGCAGTCTTCAAACCGTTTTGCTATTACCGGAGAAGTTGACGGTTGGATTTTAGTTCCGGGGAATGCAGCGGATTATGATGACAATGATAATAATGATGTCTGGAAATTCATACAGGATACAGTTAATGGCTGGTATGAACAGGAAATATCTTCCGGAAAGACAGATGCTGAGATAAATGAGTATCTCAGTAAAATGGATATTTATGACCGTTATGACTATGATAACGATGGTAATTTCGATGAGCCGGATGGCTATATTGATACTTTCCAGTCTGTTCACGCCGGGGAAGGGGAAGAAGCAGGAGCACCAGCCTGGACAATTTGGGCCCACAGCTGGTATGTCTACTATAACCTGGAGGGAATAGTAGGTCCAGAATTTAACAAGCTAGGTGGCGTCAGGGTCGGCAATAGTGACTACTGGGTTGGCAAATACACTATCCAGCCGGAAAATGGTGGCGTAGGAGTTTTCGCTCATGAGTTCGGGCATGACATAGGATTACCTGACCTGTATGACACCTCAGGTGGAGAGAATGGAACAGGCTTCTGGACGCTGATGTCTTCCGGATCCTGGCTTGGCGATGGCAATGGAGACATAGGCTCCAAGCCCAATCATATGGGTGCCTGGGAAAAGCTTCAATTGGGATGGCTTAATTATACAATGGTTACTTCGGATAAAGTATCATCACTCAGGTTAGGACCTTCTTCCTTTAATACAAAGCAAAATCAAGCAGTGATTGTAAAGCTTCCTCAGAAATTAGTTAACAACAAGCTTTACGACCACTACTATATTGCTGAATACAAAGCTTACAAGGGGTTTGATTCGACACTCAAAACCGGGCCATATTTCTTTGGTTATACCAACAATGCTATACTTGCAAACAAGGTTGACCTATTCCCCTATCAGGATGGACTGCTCATAAGCTACTGGGATACTTCTCAAAGAAATAATAATACAAGACAGCACCCGGGGAAAGGGTTAGTTCTTCCTATAGATGCACATTACACAGCCCTCAGAGATGTTAATGGCAAGGTTTGGCGTAACCGTATACAGACTTATGATTCTACGTTCTCTCTATATGCTACAAGCGGCATTCCTAATATGCATGTAAACAGCGTGGAATCGCCTATTGCCAGTCTTCCTGCAGTTAGTGTATTTGATGACAGTAATACGTATTATGACCCTGCAAATCCTCAAGGAAGTGTTATAAATCCTCATACCGGAACTGTCATTCGTGTGGTTCAACAGAATACCGGGGATCAACCACCTTTCATGCAAATACAGGTACGCCCGGCAAAATAGTATATCTATAATTTCATATAGTAAGGAGGTAGGCAGGCGGCTATTTTACCTGTCTACTTCTCGTTTAATGAATTATATGTTTTATCAAATGATTTGACCGAAGTCTTCACATTTTGCTCCTTCAAGTTTTACAGCATTCATTTTATAACACTATTGCTGACTAATGGTATACAAACTCTTTTTCATTATATTATTATTCATAGTAATGCAAAGGATTGGTTACTGGTATAAAATAACTGATTTTTTTAACTTTTCAGCATGTACTGAGCTATGGTATTATAACTTAAATGTTATATATCCTAATAACTGTATGCCTATTTGAAAATAGA
This sequence comes from Bacillota bacterium, assembly GCA_023415335.1. GTDB lineage: Bacteria > Bacillota > Clostridia > Clostridiales > Caloramatoraceae > JAEZLD01. Next base: position 13,002 of record JAEZLD010000201.1, read on the forward strand.
TAAATTAGAGAAATGTATATAGGTCAGAATATGAGAATTTGTGTTATTAACTGTTCACCCAAAGGCAAATACAGCATTACACTTCAAACCACTTTGTTTCTTCAGAAGCTCTTTCCAGAGCATGAGTTTTTGTTTCTCCACGCCAGATAAAGGATAAAGTCATATGAAGGAGTCAGATGCTGATTTCTCAGGTAAATATGCAACCCAGATTACTATATCTAAGCGTTTTTATGGTGTCTCATCCCACCGATATATGGAGGATAATTTCCATGATATGGGCATGAAGGTAGTGCACGGCCTCTCTGCAGATATGGATGATTTGACCACCTTACAGGGTCAGAGGGATGATGAACGCTTCTTCAAATATCTGATGCTCTGTATTAACAGTCATGTATATGAGTCTAAGCGTACAGCCACGCAATTTCTATGGTGCTGGGGGTATGATCCTTGTTTTACGAAAAAAAGCAGGAACACATGAATAATTCATTGTGCTCCTGCTTTTTCAATACAATCTATTTCTTAGAGCTGGCCCTTTCTGCATACTCGAGCAGTGTTGATGCCGCCTCACTGCTTATATGTTTACCGCTCTGAGCCTTTATCTGATTTGCAAATGAAGTAAGCTTATCCTGCTGAAGCTTAACCTTTAAGCTGTTATATATTCCAGAATCATCTATCTGTCCATCTACAAGATAGCTGTCAAGTAGCTTTTCAAGTTTGCCAACAATGAAGGCTTCCGGCTTCCACAAATAGTCTCTGGCATATATGGTAAACAGCTGGCACCAGGTATTAAAGTCATGGGCACCCGCAACTTCGAGATTCTTGAAAATTGCGTCAGTATTTTCCAGTGCAGCTATTTGGGCTGGATTCGGAAGTCCAAAATCATACCGCCCGGCACCAATTAGTATATATGGCACTCCCAGATTCTTCGCAGTGGGACTGATTCCAGCACCAGCACTCCATACACCATAGTATCCGAACTTTGTAGCGTCATAGTTTATGATGTTTGTTGTGATTCCCCCACCCATGGACAGACCTGCAAAGGAACGATCACATGCTTCCTTTGACACATTATAATTGTCTTCAATGAAAGGCAGGATGATATTGAACAAATTAGAAAAACCTGTTCGTGCATCTCCTATGTATGAAGAGTCCGTCGTAACTACGATTGCAGGCTCAGTAAGTCCCTTAGCCAGCAGATTATCCATAATGTTGGGCACACTGCCGATGTTCATCCAGTCGGATGCATCCAACTGAAAACCATGCTGTAAGAAAATTATTTTATATGGTTCTTCTCTATTCTCATCATATCCATAAGGTAAATACACGCCCAGATAACGAGTCCTTCCCCCTATCTGTGTAGGTATTGGTACATAGCTCCATGTGCCTGTCTTTTTATCAGTTCTGGGGTTCTCTATCTCACGGGCGCCTGCTATTTTATCCTGTTTACTTGGATCATATGGCACATACACCGCGTTAAAGGCACGTCTGGCATATCCTGTAAGACCATCCGGAGCAAACTTAGGGGAATTCACAGGGTCAGCTACCCAATAGTTACGATTGCCATCTACATAGAACCAGTATTGGTTTG
>JAEZLD010000010.1 GCA_023415335.1 Bacillota bacterium
TTTAAAGGGGACTATGTGGGACTATAAAGAACGGAATAGGATGGGTGCAGTTAAAATGGAATATATCGCTTATTCTTTTTTATACGTAGTGACTATTTAGAATAAATAAGGTATTATATATAGTGTAAACCAGGTATGGTACATAGTGTTAATAATAATAAATGTTATGACATAGATATAAAAAACGGAAGGTAGAGGAACTATATGGAAACAAAATTAGGATATTACGTAAGGGTAATAAAGGGAGTAAACTTCGAGAAGTTTAATAGGGTTTTTAATTACGCATATGAAAGGTCAGGGAAAAATAAAGTGCTTCTTCTTTTTGATATGCTATACTGCATGGTAAGATACGGGGCAGGATATCATGACTACGTAATCTTTGAATTTTGGAACCTGAAAAGAAAACAAAGAGACACTTATCTAACAAGATTCAGAAGTAAAAAGCTGATCATGCTTATGAACGATAATGACTATGCGCATATTTTTAATAATAAAGATGAGTTTAATGAAAAGTTCAAGGACTTTATTGGAAGAGAGTGGTTGAATTTAGAGACCGCCTCTGAGAGTGAAGTTAAAAACTTTTTTAGTACAAGGGAAAAGATCTTTGCAAAAATGAGAAATTTAAGCAATGGAACTGGCTGTGAGCTTCTGGAAACCAATAAATTTAAAGACAGTGAGGAGTTTGTAAGCTATATTAACGAAAAGGGCTTTTCTACAATTGAGGATGTGATTGAGAATCATCCGGATTTGGATAAGCTATATCCCCATTCTGTGAACACCATCCGTGCTATTACAATGCTCGATAAGGATGGGACAGCGCATTGTCTTTTTGCCGTGCTTAAGATGGGCAGAGATGGAAGGATAGTAGATAATGCAGGCTTGCATGGTCCTGTAGATATGGAAACCGGAGAGTTTTTATATCCAGCACACTCTGGCGATACAATTTTAGGTCAGCATTACACAGAGCATCCAAATACTCACGTGAAGCTTGTAGGCTATAAGGTGCCATATGTTAAGGAAACAATTGATATGGTAAAGCGTGCGGCGTTAGTGGTTCCTCAGATGAGGTATGTTGGCTGGGATGTGGCAATTACTCCTACTGGGCCAGCTATTATAGAGGGTAATGATTATACCTCCTACGACTTTTGGCAGCTTCCGGGACAAACCCCAGGAAGAATAGGTATTATCCCAACTATTAAAAAGATAGCCCCAGAATTCAAGTACTGATTACTAAAAGCATATCAGCTGTGAGATGTACTGTAATTGCCAAACGGTGGATGTATTATTGGAAAAAGACAGCAGATGTAGTCTAAAATCACTTCACGTATGTGAAGTGATTTTTTTGCCAGGTGTAAAAGTAATAAAGGAGTACTATATTAAATAAGTAAATGCTATTATATGGTGCGATGACTTTCCTGAGGATTCAGCGACCATACTTTTTGTTCATAGATTAGGGTTTAGGTCAGATTTGACAATCCTAACGCCGTAACTCCACATGGGGCGAATATCATTCTTGCATATGGTTGTTTAATGTGCTTTCATATAATGAAAACCAGATGGGAATGACATTTTGCATATTATCATACCATTGCAGGATTTCCTTTTCCTGAGACTTCATGGTTTCTATTTGGGATTGTCCAAAGGGAACAGCCCAGGGAAGGGAAGATAGGGTATTGCTTGATATGTATAATGCAAGCAACTGCCAAAACTCCAGAGGTACTTTATTTTCAAAATATCCATTTACCATTCCGGATGCAAATAAGGGTGATATCTGTGCACACCAGACGATGCGGTTGAATTCTTCCCAGGGGTCACCATAATCGCTGCGGTCAAAGTCAATTATATTAAGCCTGCTGGCAGAATCAATCATCATATTGCCAATATGGTAATCCCCATGCTGATAGGCTTGCGGGCGGCTAGCAAGCAGGTATCTGTGTTGGTTTATATATTCTATAAGCCTTTCACCATTCTGATATTTAATGGAACAGTCAGTATACAGCTTTATTTTGCGGTCAATTTTCCGGTTAAAACGGACTTCCCAGGATTCCTGAGTATTGGTAGCTGGGATGGAGTGTATTTTTTTAAGAATACGTCCAGCCTCCAGACCATATACATACTGCTGGGCTTTGGGAAGGGTAGGGATAACCGCCTCTGCATCCATTCCCTCAATCCAGCCCTGCAGGCAATACACCCCCTGACTGCAGGCTCCAAAGTTAATAGGCTCAGGCATGGGAACGCCAAGCCTATAAGCCTTAAGCATCATGGCATACTCCCACTTCTTAGTGTCATATTTATCTAAGGATGAAATGCGCAGGAGGTACTGGTGGCCCACGCTATCTGTAACATGATACTTTTTATCACTGGACCAGCCTTTGGTTATAGGTTCGGTTTTGATGAATTTAAAATCGGTCATTTATCTGCCTCCAGAAGTTCTTTATAACAATCTGACTAATATCTAGGATAACACTTTCCTTAGGGCCGTGACAAAGAATTAATAAAATTAAAAAGTAAAACCAACACCGCATATATTTTAGGTGTTGGTTTTTGTCTAAGTATTATATTTTCTCCAATCCCTGCTCTAAATCGGCAATTATATCCTCCACATCTTCCAGACCAACGGAAAGACGAATCATACTTTCTGGAATTCCAGCTGATTCTAATTGAGCAGGTGAGTATGTGCTGTGCGTCATGGATGCTGGATGCTGGATGAGCGTTTCGGCGTCTCCCAGGGAAACAGCCAGAGTACAAAGCTGCAATGAGTTTATGAATTTTTCACTTTTGGCTTTATCGCACACCAGCTCAAAGGACATAATGCCTCCAGGTAAGGACATCTGCTTCTTGGCAATTTCAAAACCTGTGGATGTTTCAAGCCCGGGATAATAGACTTTTTTTACCTTAGGATGCTTGTCCAAATACTTGGCAATGGTGGATGCGTTATTGCAGTGTCTTTCCATACGAATACTCAATGTTTTTAGTCCACGAGCTATAAGAAAGGAATCGAAAGGACTCAGTATAGCACCTGTAAGCTCCTTCATTCCAACAAAACGGCATTCCTTGATAAAGTCAGATTTTCCAATAATAAATCCGGCAACTACGTCACCGTGTCCATTTAAGTATTTGGTTCCTGAATGCACTACCACGTCTGCGCCAAGATCCAAAGGCCTTTGAATATATGGTGTGCAGAATGTATTGTCTACAATTACTTTACAGCTTGAGTTTATTTCGTGCACGGCTGCAGAAACTGCTTTGATGTCGATGATTTTCATGTTAGGATTGGCGGGCGTTTCGAAATATACGACCTTTGTATTATCTCTCATATTACTTGCAATATTAGAAGGATCGGAAAAATCTGTGAAAGTTACATCTACGCCGTATTTTGATACACCATGTTGCAGAAAAGCGAACGTGCATCCATACAAAGTTTCATCTGCTAGTACATGGTCTCCGGAACGCAGAACAGTCCAGAACAATGTGGTGATTGCGCCCATGCCGGATCCGAATGCAAGACCGTCCTCTGCATTCTCAAGGCTGGCAACCTTTGCCCCAATCTGATCTGAATTGGGATTGGCAGGCCTGGTGTAAATATATCCATCTTCATTACACGCAAAGCGTGCGGCTCCCTGTGCTGCATTTTCGAAAACAAATGTGCTTGATTGAAAGATAGGTGTAACCAGAGGTTCAATACCTGGCACACTAAGCTTTCCGACGTGAATTTGTCTGGTTGAAAAGCCCATTTTTGAGATGTTGTGTTTCATGTTATAATCCTCCTATAAAATAATTGATTGTGTTTAAAGTAACTAAATCTACTGTATCAAATGGATGTTATATATAGTAGTCCCCAGTAGGTTTGGTTAAAAACACCTTTATACATTGCAATATGGAAAAGGGGGTAGTAAACCTTTACACCCTGAATTGTTATCTTTGTATCCAATGTGTACATTATATTTATAATGAGACAAGAATTTGCTAAATCAGCGATTGCTTTTGCTTTTGTTTGAATTGGGTAAGTTAAAAAAGAAATAATAGACAAAATTAAATACATGATTTTCAAAGAATAATAAGCTACAAATATATCAAAGTATAAAAAGGATGATGTGGTAATGGTGGATTTTAGACATAACAAGCCAGGGGGGATTATGCTTCGGAATGTGGCAAGGTCTGATTTTGATATTTTATCGAAATCAGGCCTTTTAGGGTTTTCTGTAATTCTGTTGTATGATAGAAATTTACATACTTATTAAAGGCTTGTCTCGATTTCACATATATGAGGAACCTGTGAAAAAAGCTTTTATAGGTGATGAGGATATTCATTCAAAGTAGAAGGTGGTCTCTGGTAGCTGCCCTTAACAAATGATAAGTTCAATGTTGCAGTCGCGGAATTTTTTCACCCAATCATCAGAAGGGCATTCATCGGTCACAACTGTATCAATCATACTAAAGTCAGCGACCACATTGACCGCAGTTCTGCCAAACTTTGAAGAATCAGCAATAAAAAAGCGCTTGCTGACATTTGACAGCATAGCAGTTCGGATATGAGCTTCGCTTTCAATGCTATCGGTGGCTCCGAACTGAAGATGTATTCCACTTGAACTGATAAAAGCTTTATCGGCTACGTAACCCTTGAGTGCATTTAAAGCATCACCACCCGTAAAGGAATGGGAAGGCATGCGCATTATTCCGCCGATGCATATCAAACGTATATTATCTACATCTTCAAGTTCCTTAATGATATCGAAAGAATTAGTAATAACTGTTACATTCTTATTTTCTGTCTTAAGTTTTTTTACAATATACAGTGCAGTCGTACTGCTGTCAAGCATTATACTGTCATATGGATCGATTAACTCGCAACATTTATCTGCGATTCGTCTCTTCTCTTCTAAATAAATGTTCTTACGTAGTGACACAGGGGCTTCCTTTACAAAATTCTGGACAATGTAGGCTCCACCGTGCACCCGTCTGAGCATATTTTTCTTTTCAAGTGCTTCCAGGTCTCTACGGATAGTTTCCTCTGTCACATTAAGCTGTGAGCTCATTACACTGACAAGAATACTCCCTTTTGTTTCTAATTCCTGCATAATTATATTTTGACGTTCAATTGCTAACATTTATTTGAACCTCCGAATAGAATAAGGATATTTATTCTATTTTACGATATTACTAAAGATAAGTCAATTATTTCACAAATAAAACCACATAAACAGAATAAAGCAAAAAGAAACAAACAAAATAAATCAGGAAAATGTTGACATACAAACAAAGTCAGAATATAATAAAATTATCAAAGAAAAATGGAAATTCGTAGGTACATATGGAAAAAAAGAGTCTTGTTTGATACTAAAAAGGAGTGGAACTGACCTGGATTCGCAATCCATTGCGAGGCATGGGTTATAAATGTGTGGGTGATGCTATGTGGGAAACTATGCTTGCCAGCTATGAATCGACCCCTTTGGAAAAGGAATGTGCAAGCGAATTTATTTATAAAAAAATACTCATATCAAACCCCGATAACTATATGTATGTTGGGACTTGTCATAAATGCAGTGCATTTACTGCATAGTCATCCTGAATTTATAAAAAATTCACAAGCTGATTTTCGTAGGCGTAAGCTTTGCCAGAGGAAATGTAAATCCATGTTCCTGTATAAATGTATATTTTAATGCTAAAAGTAGACAGGAACTTCTTCTGTGGTGTGGGATTGCAAAGCAATCTGACTTATGGCATGCCAAAATAAAAACTTTTATAAATATGCTAATTCTAGTTTATGAGAATTTTTATGATTGGAGGTGATATTGAGAACATGGAAGATATAGTTTATCAATCATCAATTGACCTGGATTCTACTGTAGGAGCAAAGTATGCTATTCTGCCAGGAGACCCAGCAAGGGTAAAGGTTATAGCGAATTTTCTGGACAATCCAAAACCTCTTTCTGTACACAGAGAGTTTACCAGCTATGAGGGATTTATAGAAGGTGAAAAGGTTATTGTGATATCTACAGGTATGGGAGGTCCCTCTGCTGCAATGGCAGTAGAAGAGCTTTATAAAATAGGGGTTCATACATTTATACGCCTTGGAACCTGTGGAGCTATGCAGATGGAAATTTTAAGCGGTGAAATAGTAATTCCTACAGGCGCTATAAGGCAGGAGGGAACTACAAAAGAATATATTCATGTTGAGTTTCCTGCAGTTCCAAACTTTGATGTTACTCTTGCATTAAGGGATGCTGCGAAGGAGGTAGGTGCTAAATACAATATAGGTGTTGTACAAAGCAAGGATTCCTTTTTTGGGCAACATGAACCCTTAAGAATGCCCATAGGTAAAGAATTGAAGGGAAAATATGATGCGTGGATAAGAGCAGGTACATTGGCTTCTGAAATGGAATGTTCTGCAGTATTTATTGTGGCTCAGATACTCGGTGCTAGAGCAGGGGCTGTTCTACATGTTATATGGAATAAAGAAAGGGAAGATGCAGGACTTAGTAACCAAACAATGAGGGATATGACAAACGCAATACTGACTGTAAGAGAAGGCTTGAGGGAATTAATAAGACAGGACAAAGGTAAAAGGGTGGCTGGAAATATATTAGATTAATAGGAATGGCTATTAACCTGTATTTTTATTATTAAAATTATATGAGGTGATTGAATGCAATACGGCTACGAGTATTTCAAGAAGAGTGCAGATTATCTTTTGAGCAAAATTGATTTCAAACCTGAAATAGCTATAATACTAGGGTCTTGTCTTGGTACACTGGCAGATGAAATTAAGGACCCTATAGTTATAGACTATAAGGATATACCGAATTTTTTAACTACAACTGTGCATTCACATGCAGGAAAGCTGATTTTTGGAGAAATCAGCGGCAAAAAGGTTGTTTGCATGTCCGGGAGATTTCATTATTATGAAGGGTATGACTTTGAACAACTGGTAATACCAATAAGGGTAATGCACCTTTTAGGAGTAGAAACTGTTATCCTTACTAATGCAGCCGGAGCAGTTAATACCTCCTATAAACCAGGTGAAATAATGATAATAAAGGACCATATAAAATTGATGGGTGCGAGTCCATTAAGGGGTAAAAATGTCGAAGAATTTGGACCCAGGTTCTTTGATATATCAAGGGCATATACAGGTGAGTATAGGGAATTAGCGAAAAGATGTGCAGAAGAAATAGGTATAAAAATTAATGAAGGTGTCTACTTCTTCTGGATGGGGCCACAGTTTGAGACACCATCTGAAATCAGAGCAATAAGGATATTGGGTGGAGATGCTGTAGGTATGTCTACAGTAACTGAGGTTATAACTGCTGCCCATTGTGGAATGAAGGTTTTAGGCCTTTCGCTTATGACAAATATGGGGGCAGGAATTTTAGATGAACCCTTGGGTACAGAAGAGGTTAATGTAACTGCAAGAGAACATGCACAAGAGTTTAAAGCCTTACTTAAAGAGATATTGAGGAGAATGTAGTAGAAACAATGTAAAAAGTATTAAAATGGCTACGTTTATTATGATTATTACTAAAACATTAGCGACATGCCCATAGCAATAATAGATGCTTTTATATTTATAAACCTTTCCGCAGCAAATTTATGAGTAACTCTGTTTCTTAATATGCAGCCACCACTAATAAAGCAGTAATATCAACATATTAAACAGAGCCATAATAATAAATTTAAAAAAACGGAGGATGCATTATGAAAAAATTACTAGCCTTAAGTTTATCAATCATCCTGGCCTTAAGTTTTCTAGCAGGCTGTTCTGAAGGGGAGAAAAAACCAGCAGAAAAGAAAAAGGTGGCACTAGTAACGGACGTTGCAGGTACTAACGTATTTATAAACAGCATGATCAATGGTCTTAAGGATGCAGCAAAAAAATATGGTTTTGAAGCTATAATAACAGAATGCGCGGATTCTGCAGCCTTTGAGGACAACGCACGTGCCTTAATCGAGGAAGGTGTTGATCTTATGATTGGCGGTGGCTGGCAATCCGGTGAAGCAATAAACAAAATGGCAACCGAGTTCGCAGACAAAGCAGACTATGCACTTATTGACTCAATGGTTGATGCAGAAAATGTTAAATGTATTTCCTATAGAGAGCAGGAAGGCGCCTACCTTATAGGTAAAATTGCTGCTATGGTTACTGATGATAATGACAAGATATTCGGGGCTGTACACGTTAGCCAGGGACCAAGCTCATGGAAATGGCGCTATGGGTTTATGGAAGGAGTTAAATCAATAAGACCAGATACAAAGTTCATATTTAACTACGTTGGTAACTACAATGACCCGGCTAAAGCAAAGGAATTTGCTATTCAGCAATATGAGCAGGGAGCTAAATTCGTAAATGGAGCCTGCGCAGGCGGAGACAGGGGAGTTTTTGAAGCAGCAAAGGAAAAGGGGTTCTATACCTCAGGGCAGGACGTTGATCTTACATCACCTGATAACCCATATATAGTAACAAGCCAGATAAAGGACACCTATAATACAGTAATGTACTTAATGGAAAAGTACATGACAGAGGGACAATGGAACACTGAAAATGAAACATGGGGTGTTAAGGAGGGTACAATAGGTGCCGTTTTTGCAACACATGACAGTAAAAATCCAATGACAGACAAAATATCCGCAGATGAGCTTGCACAATTAAAGCAGGCTGCTCAGGACATAAAAGATGGCAAGATTGATTTAACAAATATACCGAGCGAGGATTCCTATAAATAAAATAAGGAAAATATAATAGAGGCGGTTTTCCCGCCTCTATTATAACACTATTTTAGGGTGTTATTATATAAAGGGGGTAATCAAGTGCTTTTAGAAATGAAAAACATCACTAAAATGTATGGATCACTTCTTGCCAATGATGATGTCAATCTGTCACTTGAAAAGGGAGAAATACTTGCTATAGTAGGTGAAAACGGAGCAGGAAAATCTACAATAATGAAGATTCTTTATGGCCTTGAGCAGCCTACAAGTGGAGAGATTTATATAAATGGCAAGCTTCAGAGTTTTAAAAATCCCCTGGATGCTATCAATAAGGGAATAGGAATGGTGCAGCAGAATTTCATGCTGTTTAACCCCTTTACTGTAGCGGAAAACATAGTATATGGAATGGAACCACAAAGCAAAAGGATTTTTTTTGATAGAAAAGGAGCCTCAAAAATCGTAAATGAACTTTGCCAAAAATATGGGCTTGATATAGAACCTGATTTGAAGGTTGAGGATTGTTCGGTTGGCTTGCAGCAGCGTGTGGAAATCCTCAAAGTATTATACCGTGATGCTGACATAATTATATTCGATGAACCCTCGGCAGTGTTAACTCCCCAGGAGGTACAGGAACTCTTAAAGACTATTAAGAAGCTTGCTTCTATAGGGAAGAGCATTATAATAATTACCCACAAGCTTCAGGAGGTTATGGATTGTGCCGACCGCGTAGTTGTTATGAGGAAGGGTAAATATATTAAGGGAATGAAGATAGAGGAGACAAGTATAGAGGAGATGTCCTACCTGATGGTGGGAAGAAACCTGGCAAGCAGGGAAATAACCAAAAAGCAGCCAGGTGAAACGGTACTTAGTATTAAAGATCTCCGATATGACAGCAAGGATAAAAAAAATGTTATTGACGCTCTTAATATTCATGTAAATGAAGGAGAAATAGTTGGAATTGCAGGCGTATCCGGAAATGGTCAGTCTGAGTTGATAGAGTGTATAGCGGGACTGCTTCCAATAACCAGCGGTGAAATCACAATTAATGGACAAAATGTTGCTAATAAGAGTGTTAAAGATATAAGGGATTCAGGTTGTGCTCATATTCCTGAGGATAGATATAAAACAGGCTGTGCTAAAAAAGCAAACTTATCTGAGATTTCAATAATGGGCCACTATCTTAAACCTAAGTATTCAAAAAGGGGTATTTTAAGGAATAAGGAAATAAAAGAATTTGCACTTAGCCTGCTAAATGGCTACGGTGTAAGCTACAGTGGCCTCACACAAAGAGGAGGGGAGCTGTCAGGAGGAAATATTCAAAAGCTTATAGTTGCAAGGGAGATCGAGCAACATAAAAAATTCCTGATTGCAGCAGAACCAACCCGTGGAGTAGATATAGGGGCTATGGAATTTATACATGACAAGCTCCTTGAGGTAAGGGAAAAGGGAGGAGCCGTACTTTTGGTATCTTCAGAGCTTACTGAAATAATGTCCCTTTCAGACAGGATATATGTAATGTATGAGGGAAGGACAAATGGTGAATTTACAAGGGAAGAAGCCACCTCAGAAGGCTTAGGACTATTAATGATGGGAGGCAAATTAAATGGCTGATAATAAAAATAAATTAAAGAGAATTTGCCTTGGGTCTTTTAATGTTTTAAAGCAACCCCTTACGGCTGTTGTTTTTGGATTATTGTTCGGTGCCGTAATGATAATTATAAGTAAGGAGAACCCCCTTACTGTGTATATACAGATGTTCGAAAAATCCTTTTTTAAACCTTATTATCTAATGCAGACTCTGACACGCTCAACACCAATTATTGCATGTTCGATAGCAATAGCGGCAGCATGGAGAGCAGGTTATATAAACATTGGTGTTGAAGGACAGATGATTGTAGGTTCATTTGTTGCAACAGCATGTAGTTTATATATCCCAGGTCCTCCTATACTTATAATGGTAATATCAATTATTGCTGGTATGGCTGCCGGAGCCATCTATGCACTTATTGCAGCTGTTCTTAATCTTAAGTACAATACTCCATTAGTTCTTTGTACCCTTATGATGAACTACATAGCAAATTACATTGCAAGCTACTTTGTAACCTATCCTATGAAGGATACAAGCGGCGATGGACTCGCAATACAGACACCGTTGATAGGTGAGGGAATGCGCTTTGCTAAATTAAATCCTAACACTACCTTTAATATAGGGTTTATTGTAGCTATTGTTGTAGTAATTCTGTTTATGTATTTGTCAAACAAAACAACCTTTGGATATGAATCCAAAATGACAGGCATGAATCCCCGTTTTGCCAAGTATGGAGGAGTTAAGGATAAACAGATAATGCTTAAGACAATGGCACTGAGCGGCGCCATAGCAGCAATAGCAGGTATCTGTGAAATTTATGGAGTGAAATACAGATATATGGATGGCATGTTTACGAGTACTGGCTATGCTTGGACAGGCCTTATGGCTGCTCTTTTAGCCGGACTACATCCAGTAGGTATGCTTTTCTCTTCAATATTCCTTTCAGGTTTGCAGGTTGGAGGTCAGGCAATACAACGTACAACAAGTATTCCACTTCAGATGGCAACAGTTATTCAAGCAAGTATAACGCTTTTTGTCTCCGCCAAATTGACCCTTAACTTTATAAAAAAGGGAAAAAATTTAAAGGGAAGAATGAAAAAGAAAGATAAGGAGGCGGCAAGCAATGGAATCTAATTATATAGCAAGCTTGATTAACTCTACTATAAGGTCTACCACTCCGGTTTTATTAGCAGCACTGGGCTCTGCTATCTGCAGTCATGTAGGGGTATTTAATATTGCCCTGGAAGGTCAGATTTTGATTTCGTGCTTTGTTTCAATAGTTATAAACTATTTTACTGGAAGTGTAATGCTTGCTGTACTTGCAGGGGTGCTTTCAGGAACAGCTATTGGAGCTATTGTTGCATTCCTTCAGGTGAAATTCAAGGCTGCAGACATGGTTATAGGTACATCCATGAACCTTTTAGTAAGCGGCCTTACAAGCATTTTTCTTTTTATAATTTTAGGTGTTAGGGGAATCTTTACCAATCCTGATCTCATTTCTTTAAAGAAAATTAATTTGCCTTTTATAAAAGATATACCCTTTATTGGAAGAGTATTTGAGAATTTAACTGCTATTGATTATGCTTCTTATGTAATTGCAATCCTGATGTATATATTTTTATTTAGAACAATAGCAGGCTTCAGGGTACATTCCATAGGAGTAAACAAGGAGGCCTCAGAAAGCCTTGGAATTAAAGCAACAAGAATCAGTATACTGGCAGTTATAGTATCAGGTGCTCTTTGTGGACTCGGTGGTACAGTGCTAAGCATGGGGCAGGTAACCCTTTTTACTGAGAATATGACTGCAGGGCGTGGATTTATTGCTATGGCTGCTGCAGGAATGGGTTTTAATCATCCTTTATATATAATAGGATCTAGCCTTTTATTTGGAGTGGCCCAGTCTTTAAGTGTAGCTCTCCAAAATTATATACCAAGCCAGTTGACTTTGCCAATTCCATATATTGTTACAATAATTGCGCTTTCGGCCTTTGGATTTAAAACTAGAAAAAAACATGCATAAAACAGGGGAACCTTTTATGCCTATGTAAATCAATTTATTATGGCCATTGCTAACAGTATCCTGCAGAAAAAAACAAGTTACAAGCTACACGAAATGTGATAAGGAGGAATTATCCATGAGCAGTGAGTTATTATTGCCATGCATAGCAGTCAAACCGGGAGAAATAAATCCCAGAGTTATAACCTGCGGGGATCCTGCCAGGGCAGAAAAGATTTCTAAATTGCTTGATGATGTAAGGTGCATGGCAAAAAACAGGGAATATTGGACTTATAATGGAAGTTATAAGGAAGTTCCTGTTACAGTTACCTCCCATGGTGTTGGAGCTGGTGGAGCAGCTATCGGCTTTGAAAGCCTTTATCGTGCAGGAGCAAGGGTTATAATTAGAGTTGGTACCTGCGGAGGAATGCAGGAGGATATAGATGCTGGAAGTATAGTAATTGGTACTGCTGCCTGCAGAGAAGAAGGAGTAACAGAGAAAATGATACCCCTTTCCTATCCTGCTGTTGCAGACGGAGAGGTGGTTGCAGCACTGGTAAGCAGTTCAAGGGAGATGGGGGTTAAATTTCATAAGGGAATAATATTAACCCAGGCACTTTTTTACCCGGGGCTATTGGAGTCAACAGTAAAGCTTTATTCCAAGGCAGGCATAAAAGCTATGGAGAACGAGGCTGCAAGCCTGTTGGTGGTTGCCTCACTGCATGGAATAAAGGCAGGTGTAATACTTGCTGCAGATGCAAAGGCATTCGAACTTGTTGGAGTAGAAGGCTACAAGCCTGATGTATCGGCTGTACATAAGGCTATAGAGGATGAAATTCAAATAGCACTTGAGGCAATAATAAAGGTTGAATTAGATTGAACAAAATGAGGGTATTTGAGGAGGGTGAGGCAAATGTTATTTAAGAATATTACTCTTGTGGATGAGAATTACGATATTCAGAAACACATGAATATAATCACAAAAGAAAATAAAATAGCTTATATAGGAAGGGACATCCCATCTGATTATAGTGGAGATGTATTTGATGGAAATAATAAGGTTGCAATTCCCGGGCTCTTTAATACACACTGCCATATTCCCATGACAGTACTAAGGGGATATGGAGAAGGGCTTCCCCTTCATAGATGGCTTCATGAGAAAATGTTTCCATTTGAAGCCAGGCTAAATGGAGAGGACTGCTATTTTGCAGGTATGCTTGGTGCAATGGAGCTTATTAAAAGTGGAGCAGTATCGTTTACAGATATGTACTTCAATATATTAGACATTGCACGTGCAGTAAAAGACAGTGGGTTGAAGGCTAATATCTGCCACGGAGTATCAGTAAACGGAGATACTCGGTATAAAGACCTTAAGGGCTATAGAGATACTGAGAGTTTATATAGCTTTGTAAAGCAGGATAATACAGACCGTATTAAGGTTGATGCAGGCCTTCATGCTGAATATACTTCAGATGAAGCACTTATACGTGATGTTGCAGATTATGCAAAATCAATGAACATGATAATACAGACACATATATCTGAGACAAGAAAGGAACATGAGGAATGCAAGCTTCGCCATGGCATGACACCTGTTGCTTATTTGGAGAGACATGGACTCTTGGACCAGCCTTTGGTTGCTGCACATTGTGTATGGGTTGAGGGCGATGACTTTGACATTCTGAGGGATAAGGGTGTAACTGTGGCCCACTGCATGTCAAGTAATTTAAAGCTAGGCAGCGGCTTTGCACCTGTAAAAAGGATGATTGATAATGGAATAAAGGTAAGTATTGGGACTGATGGGGCCTCCTCAAACAACAACCTTAATATGCTTGAGGAAATCAATCTATCTGCAATTGCCAACAAGGGTATAACAAATGATCCTGAGTTTATGACACCCAAGCAGATTTTAAGGCTTGCTACGCTTAATGGTGCCATGGCCCAGGGAAGAGAGGACTGTGGAAGCATTAAAATTGGTAATCGAGCGGATATTGTGGTATTTGATTTTGATAAACCCCATCTCCAGCCTGTCCATGACATATTGTCAAATATCATTTTTTCGGCCGAGGCTAGCGATATTTGTTTGTCAATGATTGATGGTGAAGTAGTATACAAGGATGGGTATTTTACAAATATTGACACTGAAAGGGTAATTTATGAGGTAAACCGTACTAGCAAACGAATTTTATCTGAGTTGTAGTTATTTGATATTAGTAATTACAATAGAAGAAAGGGATACTAAACAGGTACTTGAAGAAAAAGGGATACAGAATACTTTGGATGGAGTTTAGTAGTACGACCCTTCTCTTGATATTACTACCCCTATTCAATTAGTGGTATCGTTACAGAAAAGGGAATATACACCATATTACGTGCATAGATATTGCGATACAAAAGTATCCGTTGCAATATATAGAAATAGATTTTAAGGGGTGGCTTAATATGATAATGAAAAAAGAAAGAGAGCTTGTAGCAGAGTACGGAAAAAAGCTTATTAAATGCAACTTAACTACCGGCTCAGGTGGGAATATCAGTATTTTTAATAGAGAAGAGGAACTGATTGCAATAAGCCCAAGCGGAGTTGACTATTTTGAAATAAAACCAGAGGACGTAGTTATTGTAAATCTTGATGGTAAAATAATAGATGGTCATCTGAAACCATCAAGCGAGCTTGACATGCATCTTATCTTCTATAAAAACAGGGAGGATGCAAATGCAATAGTTCATACCCATTCGAAATATGCAACTGCTATCTCATGTATGGGATGGAACCTGGAACCCGTTCATTATTTAATAGGACTTGCAGGCTATGATGTAAAATGTGCAGAATACGCAACATATGGAACCATGGAGTTAGGAG
The DNA here is from genome assembly GCA_023415335.1 of Bacillota bacterium. Lineage (GTDB taxonomy): Bacteria > Bacillota > Clostridia > Clostridiales > Caloramatoraceae > JAEZLD01. The sequence goes on from JAEZLD010000010.1 coordinate 15,148, forward strand.
AAAATGCACTAAAGGCATTAGGTGATAGAAATGCAGTATTGCTAGGAAATCATGGGCTTATTGCACTGGGAACTGGCCTTGAAAGAGCTTTTTCTACCGCAGAGCATCTGGAGTTCGTAGCAGAATTAAATTATCTTACTAAGACTTTGGGACAGCCCAAGCTGCTAACTCAAGCTAATATGGACGAGGTAATGAAAAAGTTTAATACCTACAGATACAAATAGTTGTGTAAATGTATACAGGTAGGGTTGGTTTAAGCATTTATTACTTTAGCCCGCCCTTTCCATTTATAGTATTACAGAAAATGAATGGCGTGGAAATAGTGATTGAAATTAGCAAGGGAATATGGCACTAAGAGACCTGCTGTGCCTAAGTATGTTATGGAAAGAGGGAAATGCTTATGTTAAGAGAAGATAAAGATTTAGCATTTATGCTTAAATATGAGAATGTTGCTTGGTATGAAAATGGCACTGTTAAAATATTAGATAGAAGAATTTATCCAACAAAGGTTGAGTTTGTAAATTGCAAAACACACGAAGAAGTAGCAAAGGCCATAGCAGATATGGTAACCCAAAGCGCAGGGCCATATACAGCAGCCGGTATGGGAATGGCATTAGCAGCCTATGAGTGCAGGGATATGTCTAAGGATAATATGTGGGACTATCTGAAAAAAGCTGCTTATACCCTATCCCACGCCAGGCCGACTACTATTGCGAGGATGAGCCAGATAACAAATGGATGTCTGGATACAGCGAAAAATGCTTTGGAACAGGGGAAAAAGGTGGATGAGGCTATTTTCCAGCGAACAATTGATTCTTTAAATCGCAGATATTCTACTATGGGAAGAGCAGCAAAGTATCTTGTAGATATGTTTCCGAATAAGGGGAACATTATGACCCAGTGCTTCGGGGAAACTATTGTGGGAATGATGCTAAAGGAGGCTAAAAGCAGAGGGAAGGAAATAAAATTATTTATTCCGGAAACCAGGCCATATTTCCAGGGAGCCAGGCTTACTGCAAGTGTTGCATTCGACCAAGGCTTTGATACAACAGTTATTACTGATAATATGCCTGCATTCACAATGACAACAAATAAAATAGATCTATTTACATCAGCTGCAGATGTTATATGTTTAGATGGCCATATCGTTAATAAAGTGGGTACATATCAAATAGCTATTGTTGCCAAGTATCATGGTGTGCCCTATTTTGTAACAGGAATTCCTGATTCAGGTCATGAAACAATCTCAACAGTTACTATTGAGGAGAGAGATCCAAAACTGGTGCTGGAAGCTAGAGGAATAAAAAATACTTTGGAAGGTGTTAAGGGATACTATCCATCCTTTGATATTACCCCACCACATTTGGTGAGTGGTGTGGTAACTGATAAGGGAATATTTGCGCCATATGATCTTCCTAGATATTTTGAAACTAAGGTTGATCAATACTATTAACGCGTAGGAATATGACATATCCGGAAATGATTATCATTATGTAAAGGCGGTGTAAGAATGAATAGTTTTTTTTACTATAATCCGACTAAATTAGCTTTTGGCAGGGACTCAGTTGAGCAGCTTAAAAAGTTGATGCCTGCCAGACATAAAAAGGTCCTGCTGCATTATGGCGGAGGAAGCATAAAGAAAAGTGGACTGTATGATGATGTCATTAAGATTCTAAGGGAAAAAGAAATGGAAGTTGTTGAATTAGGAGGAGTTGAGCCTAACCCCAAGCTTAGTTTAGTTAGAAAAGGAATAGAGATTTGCAAAGAGAAAGATATTACATTCATTTTAGCAGTAGGAGGCGGCAGCGTAGTAGATTCTGCAAAGGCAATTGCAGCCGGTGTATTGTATAAGGGGGATATTTGGGAATGCTTCACAGGAAAAGGTTCTTTCAATGAAGCTCTGCCTGTTGGTGTTATTCTTACATTACCTGCTTCGGGAAGTGAAACCAGTCCTAACTCTGTAGTCACCAATGAAGATGGAATGCTTAAAATGGGTATTGCAAGTGATTGCATCAGGCCCGAGTTTGCAATATTGAATCCGGAGCTTACTTTAACCCTTCCTGACAATCAAACCTTTGCAGGAATTATGGATATAGTATCTCATATTTTAGAAAGATATTTTACTCAAACCACCGATGTGGAATTGACTGATAACTTATGTGAGGCTGCATTAGCATGTGTTATCAATAATGCCTATAAGCTCAAGGACAATCCCATGAACTATGAAGCAAGAGCGGAAATTATGTTAAGCGGCACTATTGCCCATAGTGGAATTCTTGGAATAGGTAGGCAGGAGGATTGGGGAAGCCATAGGATAAGCCACGAAATAACCGCATTATATGGTACAACCCATGGGGTAGCGCTGGCAATTGTTTTTCCAGCGTGGATGAAATATGTGTACCAAGAGAACCTGGGCAGGTTTGTTCGATTCGCAGAAAAGGTGTTTGGAGTTTCAAAGGAAGGAAAAAGCAGCGAGCAGATAGTGCTTGAAGGCATTGATAAATTTGAGGGCTTTATTAGAGATATTAATTTGCCAACCTCTTTAAGCGAATACAATTTACCTTCAGAGAATTTTGAGATGATGGCGAAAAAATGTACTAAAGGTAATTATGTAGGAGGATTTAAGAAATTGTACTATCAGGATGTAATAAACATATTAGAACGAGCGAAATAACTTTTTTCTGGTGCCCATCAGTGTGCATTTTACTTAAAACTGGGATATAAAATCATTGGTGTCATGCCTGATGCAAACGGAATAGGGAAATCAGATATTTATTTTGGTAAACGACTTTAATATAAGGATGGAGCGGCATTTTTGCCACTCCATTTTTTGGCTTTTTTATATAAAGGTCAATTTATGAGTATAAAAGTTGGGGTTGGCTATGTTCTGGTACTGCAAAATTAAGAGCGCCCTCCATAATTTCAATGGAGAATTTATTCTCATAGACTATCTCCCCATCAAGAGAATATGCAAAGCCTTCTGGTGCCTCAACATCAACCTTCTTTGCCTGTCGGTATACAAATACATCCTTCATGTCCTCACGGTCCAGATGTTCGCCATTTGTGTATGGAGTGATTATCTTCACAAAACGCAGCCGGGATATGGGCTTCACCAGGCAGACTTCTAAAAGGCCGTCGTTGATCTTTGCCCTCGGAGCACACTTGAAAGAGCCGCCCACATACTGGCCGTTTGCAACAGTACAGAGAAGGGCCTTGCCATCCGGGTTTAAAAGCTCACCATCAGCCCACACCCTGCAGGGGTTCTTCATGCTCTTTATAAGTGCTGTGACTATGCCTTTAGTGTAAGAGTTTTTGTTTCCGTGTCCTGTTTTCTCCCGGTCTTTATTTACGGTGATTGCAACGGTGGTATCAAAACCAAAGTTTGTGACATTAATGCTGTATCTTTCACCCACCTTGAGGATATCAAGCTTCTGCTCTGGTGCATGGAGTAGGGATGCCACATCCATGAAGGCATCAGCACCACCGAATACCTTAACGAAATCGTTGCCACTGCCACATGGGTAGCAGGTGACAGAAACGTTCCGTGATCCTACTGCACCGGAGAATACCTCATTAATGGTACCGTCACCGCCACAGGCTATAAAGCGTATGGCCTCGCCTGCATGCTGCTTAATAGTGTTCCTTACAAATACAGTTGCATCGCCTGAGGATTTGGTAAAATAGATATCACAGTCATCCTTTTCAGGGAGCTTTGCTATTGCCACTTTAAGTTCTTCCTCTTTATCGCCTGTTCCTGCAGCTGGGTTAATGATAAATACATATTTCATGTTTTCACCCCCACCAATTTTAACCAATTCATTTTAGAAATTATAGCATGTGGAATTTTGCTTTTCAATTAGTATTTCAATATCATGGCATATTTTCATTAATATTGAAAGCATATTTCTTATGTGATATATTGAATACATATTTATCATGCGAATAAGGGAGGATAGTCATGAGGTATCTATATCTTGCATTATTCATAATCTCCAGTGTTGTCCATCTCTACGGAAGCTATATTAATAATCGTAAAATACGCGCATGGTCAAAGGGATTTATCCTCCTGGGTCTGCTTGGATGGTATTGCTGCTCCGCTTTATCTTTCAGCTGGATAGTAGTCGTAGCTATTCTTGCCAGCTGGCTTGGTGATATTCTGCTAATACCCCGCGGTATAAAATGGTTTACAGCTGGCGGCGTCAGCTTTATGGTATCCCACTTTTTCTTTGCTCTTGTCTACTGGCCAAATATTGATTTTTCAAGGGTACCTGTGTGGGCTGTTATTATTGCAGGCATCTTTTATTGCACTATAGTGGTTTTTGTTTTCCGAGGCCTTCGCCCGCATCTGCCACACGGGCTTTTTTACCCCATGTTCTTATATCTGCTGATAAATGGTACCATGAACTGCTTTGCATTATATCAGCTCATGTCTATTCCATGTGCAGCAACGATTGTCACCTTCATCGGGGCAGTATTGTTCTTTACGTCTGACTCCATCCTTTTCTATGTGCGCTTTAAAAAGGACTCGGTTTGGAAAAATCACTTCCTTGTTATGCTCACATACATATTTGCAGAATTTCTCATTGTGCAGGGAATAATGATGCTTTCTTAACACAATACAAATAAGCTTAAGGCTATTTCTGTAAACATCTAAAGTAAAAAGCAACCACCTCTTGAAGGTGATTGCTTTTTGTTTTAACTATGACCTTATTATTGCTATTATTGTACTTAAAATAAAATAGGTGAGCATACCTAGTAAAAAAAGAACTAGATCTTTCACTGAAGTCTTCTTTATTTTCTTCATAAAACACCTCATATGGATTTGTATGTTTACAACATATTAACATGTATGGATATAAATGTAAATGAATGATAAACTTTTTAGGAAGAAAATTTAATACGACGGAATGGGGAGGAGGGAGGATATTTTGCCTGGCTCTCCCACGGCAGCGACCTAGACGATATGTTACCACGCAGCTATATTAACATCCATTAACTTTTTCTTCCCAGTTCGTTGGGATAAAAAGTGTTCAATACTATATAATTCGTATGCCATCCTATCTATTATTTGCAATAGACTACACACATTAGGCAGTAGGAAGATTGTTTAGTCTTTAGCAATCCAATAAGGGATAAAAAGAGGGGTAAAAGAAAAGCTCCGCATCTGCGGAGCCTTGGTATTGGTGCGCCGGACAGGATTCGAACCTGCGACCTACTGATTCGTAGTCAGTCACTCTATCCAACTGAGCTACCAGCGCATAAGGTATTAAGTTACCTTAGTTATATTATCACAAATCAGAGGAAAATGCAAATAGAAATAAGGAAAGACCTTAAAATCACTGGTTTTCCAGGACTTTCCTCATGTGCATGCTATTCTATAGCAATAAGCTCTGCCCTCAGTACACCATCCTCTCCTGGAAGCAGGGATAAAAGCTCCTTCATGTCGCATTTAAGGCCTGATATGTCCAAGGTGACGGTTACGTACGCTGCATCATTTATTGGCATATCCTGGCTTATAGTAAGCAGGTTGCATCCATTTTCAGCCATTACATCAAGTATTTTGGACAACACACCGGCTTTGTGATGTAGAAGTAGCGAAAGGGTAGCCTTCTGGCACTGTATTCCTTCTGATACGGGGAAGACCTTATCCTTATATTTGTAGAAGGCACTCCTGCTGACGCCTACGGTTTTAACTCCCTCGGAGATATCCTTAACCTCTCCCTTATGCAGAAGCTCTTTTACGTATATTACTTTTTTCAGTATTTCGGGGACTATATCCTCGCTTAAGACATAAAATTTGTTTCCCATAATTCACACCCTTAATAGTAAATATAAAAGACACTTTATTAACATTATAATTGATAAAGTGCCTCTTATTAAGTCTATAAGAAAAATTTATTTAACGAGCTTTGCTGTAAGCTTATCAAGCATATCCGTAGTCATCCTTGCAAGGTCATATTCTGCCTTGAAGCCCCATTCTTCCTTAGCTGCTGAGCAGTCAAGTGAATTCGGCCATGAGTTAGCTATACACTGTCTTATCGGATCTACGTCGTAGGTCATTTCAAAGCTTGGAATATGCTTCTTTATTTCAGCTGCTATCTGCTCTGGCTCAAAGCTCATAGCAGTGATGTTGAATGCATTTCTGTGTCTAAGCTTTGCAGGATCAGCTTCCATGAGGGTTACTATTGCATTAAGGGCATCAGGCATGTACATCATATCCATATAGGTTCCCTTGTCTATGAAGGAAGTGTACTTGCCATCTGTGATAGCCTTGTAGTATATATCAACTGCATAGTCTGTGGTGCCGCCTCCTGGAGGAGCTACATAGGATATAAGTCCTGGGAATCTGACTCCTCTGGTGTCTACTCCGAACTTCTTGAAGTAGTAGTCACAAAGAAGCTCTCCCGAAACCTTTGTTACACCATACATGGTGCATGGTCTCTGAAGGGTGTCTTGGGGGGTGTTATCCTTTGGAGTGCTGTCTCCGAAGGAGCCGATTGAGCTTGGAGTGAAGAAGTGGCAGTTGTATTCCTTTGCTACCTCAAGGGCATTGAAAAGTCCGCCCATGTTAAGGTTCCATGCCAGTGCCGGCTTTGCCTCTGCAACAGCTGAAAGCAATGCTGCAAGGTGGATGATGGTATCTGCATTGTACTTCTTAACTATTTCTGCCATTCCCTTACTGTCCATAACATCAAGCTGTTCAAATGGACCGCCCATTACAACAGGATTGTCCTCAGGCTTCCTTATGTCTGATGCAATTACATTATTGCTTCCATAGATGCTTCTTAAGTAGGTAACCAGCTCTGAGCCTATCTGTCCCAGAGAACCTGTGACGAATATCTTTTTCATTAAGTTTAACCTCCAATAATTTAGTGTACCTATGTAAAACATAGAGAAAGCACAAAGGATTTGTATCCATCTGTGCTTTCTATTTTGTTTAAACTGCTAACATGTATATTTCCAGGATGGGGGCATTACTTTATAACGTTAAGCTCCCTGCCAACCTTTGCATATATAGCTACTGCCTTGTCCAGCATTTCCTTAGTGTGTGCAGCTGTAGGCATGTTTCTAACTCTTCCTGTTCCAAGAGGTACCGTTGGGTAAACTATTGACTTAGCGTAAACGCCCTCTTCCCTCAGCCTCTTGCTGAACTGCTGTGTAAGCTTCTCATCTCCGATTATGCATGGAGTGATTGGAGTCTGGCTGTTCCCGATATTGAAACCAAGTGCCTTAAGCTGTGCCTTCAGGTAGTTACCGTTCTCCCAAAGCTTATCGTTAAGCTCAGTGCTCTCAGTCATTATGTTAATTGCCTCTATACATGCTGCCGCAGCACCTGGAGTAAGTGAGGTTGAGAACAGGAATGGTCTTGCCCTGACCTTAAGCCAGTCTATAAGGTCCTTGGAGCCTGCTACGTATCCGCCAACAACTCCTATAGCCTTTGAAAGTGTTCCTATCTGGAAGTCTATCTTATCTGAAAGTCCAAAATGCTTTACTGTGCCAGCACCCTTGCCCATAACTCCTGAGCCATGTGCATCATCGATATATGTAATAAGGTCAAGCTCCTCGGCAACCTTAACCATTCCTGGAAGGTCAACTATATCTCCATCCATGGAGAATACTCCGTCGGATATAACCATTATTTTCTCATAAAGTCCGCTTTCCTTTGCGGCAATGGCTTTTTCTCTCATATCAGCCATATCATTGTGCTCGTATCTGATTATCTTTGCTCCTGAAAGCCTGCAGCCATCTATTATGGATGCATGGTTAAGAGCATCTGAAAGAATTGCGTCCTTCTTGGTCATTACTGCTGATATAGCTCCAGCGTTGCAGTTGAAGCCGGACTGGAATGCGATAGCTGCCTCTGTATGTTTAAACTTTGCAAGCTTTGCCTCAAGCTCATCATGTATTGAAAGTGTTCCGTTTATAGTTCTTACAGCGCCTGCACCGTTTCCGTATTTCTTAGTAGTTTCTGTGTTAGCTTCAATCATCCTTGGATTTGTAGCAAGTCCAAGATAATTATTTGATGAAAGGTTTATAAGCTCCTGCCCATTGATGGTGATAACAGGACCGTTAGCGCCCTGAAGAGTATCTATCTGGTTATACAGTCCCTTGCTTCTTAAGTCCTCGAGATTTTCCTTTAGGTAGTTTGATAAAACATTACTTCCCATCCTATGGCCTCCTAATTATTAAATATAAAAGACAAAAACTTAAATTTGTCCTTCAATAAAATTATATCATAGTAAATTAAGTGCAGATAGCTAAACAAAATGTTAAAAATCCATAACAATCTTTATTTGAGTTATTTACATGTAAATAGCATTGATTTTCTCTGATTAATGCATTAATTTGCCTCAGTATAAAAATATGTAATCAAATTGGTGTGGTATTAAGCAGGTAAATTATTGTGGAATGATACACAGGGACAGAGTGATAGGAAATATGGCTGGGAGAGGATATTATCATGAGAGTTGAGCCTTCCTAATTAACAGATATGCAAACAGTGGTTGGGCATAAAATAATCCTTGATGACTGCATGTATATAAGGTTAGAATAAATATAGAAGTGATAAAAGAATGTATGATGGGGAATTGTGGTTAAAATAGATGTGGCGTTTTTAGTGTCATGTAGTAACCTTTAGCAGGGTCAAGGTTATGGAAGTATTAATGGTAAATAAGTAGTGGATTAAAGCAAGATCCTGAAGTATATTTATATTAATGGGTTAAAAATGTGATTGGAGTGACGTGTATGGATAATGAGGTACAGGATAAAAAACCTACTTCGTTTAGGACGGGGACCTATTATGCAGGTTCGGAGCCTAGAATAAAAAGAGGAGGACGCGGCAGCATAAAGGGTTATATTGCTACGGCAATAATAGCATCAATTATTACAAGCATTATTGTGGGAGTATCTGTATACGGGTCACTTTCTGAGCGAATTGATTCTCAGCAGAGGTTTATTGAAAATATGCGGACAACAGGTACTGTGGGCCCATCTAAGGAGGATGTGACAGTAATAGCAGAAAAGGCTACTCCTTCAGTGGTGGGTATAAGGATAAGCTCAGGCGGAGGTAATTCCGGAGCCTCTTTACAGTCCCAAAGCAAGGCGGAGGGGTCGGGAATAATAATATCAGAGGATGGGTACATTGCCACCAACTATCATGTGGTTTCCTATGCTGACCCTGACAGCTCTGGCAGCCAAGGAATCATAATGGAGGTTTTCCTTCAGGATGGAAGGCAGGCTTCTGCGAGGTTTATCGGAGGAGATGAGCAGACCGACCTGGCAGTTATAAAGGTTGAGATGGATGATTTAAGCCCTATAGAATTTGGAGACTCCTCCAAGCTTAAAGCAGGGGAGCTTGCCGTGGTTATAGGAAGCCCTTTGGGAATCTCCTTTGCTGGCTCTGTAACTCAAGGCTGCATTAGTGCAGCAAGCCGTAAGATAAACTCGGGGGAAACCACCCTTACACTTATACAGACCGATGCGGCAGTAAACCCTGGCAATAGCGGAGGGGCATTGCTTAACTCTGAGGGCAAGGCAGTTGGAATTGTTAATGCTAAGATCTCTCAGACCTCTGTTGAAGGTCTTGGATTTGCAATACCAATAAACGATGCCAGGCCTATATTAGAGCAGCTAATGGAAAATGGATATGTAAAGGGAAGGCCCTTCATCGGCATAAGTGGCAGTGATGTAACAGATACCATATCAAAGCAATTTGGAATACCAGCAGGTGTTTATGTGGTGGATGTGATGAAGGGCTCTGCTGCAGAGGCTGCCGGCATAAAGCAGGGTGATGTGATTACACAGCTGGCTGGTAAGGGTGTAGCTTCAATGAGCGATATGAATGAAATAAAGAGGAGCTACAAGCCAGGTGATGAGGTGGATATAAAGCTTGTAAGGAATGGCCAGGAGATGACAGCGAAGCTTACCTTTGGTGAGGATGTAAGATAAATAGTCTTATATTATAATCAATATAGGAGGCGTTTATAATGAGTGTAATGTTAAAGGTGATATTTATTATATTGGAGATATTATTTCTGATTTTTTTATATGCCCTTAACGTTGAGGAAAAACCAAAGGCCAGAAGGCTGGTGGTTAATATGAACCTGTTCCTTTGTGCACTTATACTAATTGCCAGCATTGCAAGCCTTGGACTTATGGCACGGAAAAACAATATGAGCCTTGGATTCCTGTTGGTACCATCCTCCTTGCTAAGCATATATGTTCTTGTACATGCATATAGGATTATGTAAAAATATCCCCCGAACAGGCTGCCTGTTCGGGGGATTTGTTTAGTCTGTACGATATTTTGAGGTGATTCCAAGGGGCCATGCTGGAAGCTGGTGAAGCTGCGGGGTTGTACTGAAGCTTCTTGAAAGAGAATTAATAAACGCACAACAGGTTACAAACAGTATTCCTGTCTGGGGGACTATTATTACAAAATCCACCAGACCATGAACTATAACCAGTGCCTGTATGGATGCAAGCAATGGCGTTAGGGAACAGTTGTTTCTCTTCAGGGTGCTAAGGCCGTATATTACATATACCCTAACAATAAGATATACATAAAAGCCTATAAAGCCAAGCATTGAAAGCATTGACAGCCATATGTTATGGGCATGGAAGGCTACCTTATATGGATCAAAGAACAAAGAGCCCTTCTCATATATGCCCATAAGTCCCCAGCCGAAAACAGGCTTTTCAAAAATCATTTCAACTGTACCCTTCCATATAGGATACCTGCTTATGAAGGAGGAGGAAAGCTGATGCCCCATTAAACTGTTTATGATGGAGCCCTTTCCTGGGATAAGTGATATTAGGGTTATTAGACATAATATTATACCTGGCATTATAAGTTTACGCCAACCCTTCTTCATTATCAGCAAAACAAGCATACCTGAAGCCAGGCCCATTATTGCTCCTCTGGAACCGGAAAGGAGCAGATTGGCAGAGTAAAGAAGAACAAGCAGCACAAGGGTGAGCCTGTGCTTTATTTCATTCCTGCTCCAGAAGAAAACAGCAATCAGAAGCATGGCTGCGAACCATCCACCTGCAATGTTAGGGTTTGAAAAGGTGCTGCAAATCCTGCCATCCACTTCGGGTGTAACATATATCAACCTTTTTATAAGGGTTATGTTAAAAAAGTGAGAGCATATCTTTTCGACAATCCCTATTATGCCAGGAATTACTGAGAAATATAAAAGTGCAATATAAAAGCTTATTATTTTACCTTCACTGTTAAAGGAATCCTCCATAACGATGCTTATGCAAAAATACATAAGCAGCATTAGGGAAGCTGTGATAGATAACATGCTTTTATTAATTATCCCTGATACGATGGATATGAGGAATAAGGCAAAAAGCCCTATATTCCAAGTGTTAAGATATAACCTGAACCTTCTGGTAAACACTCCTATCATAGCATACAGCCCAGGTATAATGGCTGTGTATGGAGATAGGATTAATAATAATATAGCTACTAACATTGTATACGCCTCGCTTAACAATTTTTTGAATTGTAAGAATCCCGTTGCTCTTATAAATATTTATATAATAAAACCACAAAATAGTATTATATCATAAAGACTATGTACATGTGTCAAATTATTATTAATATTTATGGCAACATATACTGCTGCGAGCGCTTATCAATATATAACTCTGATCGACAGAATTCAGATGATTATAAAAGGGCAGTACATAAAGTTTATACTTTACATATTGCCCTTATTATACAGATTCTATACCGTCATTAATATCTGCAAAGATTTTAGAATAATTAATCCACTATATTGTGTATGTCTGTAAGAAATATGTTCTTTATGTCAGAAGAAAGCTCCACAAGCTGCACATCAATTCCATTGGACTTGGCAAAATTAAGAAAACCATTTTTACTTTTAAGGTTATAGTAATCCTTAAGAAGATTCCTTAGCTGTTTTTCGTCTGCTTGTGTTTTTACAAATTTTATATCATCAGCAAAAACAATGGAATATATCATATCAACGCCTCCAAATTGTGAATGAATATCTAAGTCAGATTATATCAAAATTTTGATGGTATTGTAAACATGGGTATTGTGTTTAAATACGAATATATTGTTGAATTATTCCGGAAGATCTATATTAATTCCTGAAACTGCACATAAAAAGAATTATACCATTAACAGAATGGAGGTGAGATGCATAATATATATTGATATATTTAAATGGAGGAAGGAAATGCAGTATTGCCGCTATTATTACAACCCATACATGAAGCTGCCATGCATAGATAATGATTATACCAGGGGGGATGCAGGCGAGGAGCCATTAACCAGGAAGAATATGGATGATAGGACAAATAATATATTAAATAGCCTAAAGCAGAATACTGACATAGATGAAAAGCTTCAAAGCTATGGCATATCGGCCAATGATAATGATGCAATATTACGAACCATTATCAGGTATACCCTTGGCAGCACCAGGGTGCCTGTACTTCCAGCTAACATTCCAGTGAGGGCTGGCCAGCTTGTTGACAATCTTGGTAGTGACAATCCAGCACTACTGAGATTCCTGCAGAAGAGTGGACTTAACCCTAATCAGTCAAAGCGGCTGCTGGCAGATGTTATTAGATTTACCCTGGAGTCAATACTTCCGGAGAGCCTTTAATGAAGAATAAATCCGTTTCAGAGAGCCTCTGAAACGGATTTTTTTACTCATTGCCGGAATTTTTTTTGGGATGTATAAAGTTCACATAAACAAATCCTGCAATAACGGTACAAACAATTAACATTATAAATATATTTTGTGCAGTCATGTTACACCCTCCTTAGTGATTATTTAATAAAAAAGGGCAGAAAACCCATAATGAGCTTCCCACCCCAGAAGTTCTAACTCTTGAAAACAGGTTAAAAACCTGTCCAACCGATAAAAACGACAAATTTCTATATAATTTTATCAAATTCGATAAAAACTATCAAGTGTTATATTGTGGAAGTATATTAATATAATGGCAGTAACTAAATAGGGTAAAATAAAAAGGCTACCGGAAACCGGTAACCTTTGCTTACATACTCAGATAATTATCTTCTGTTCATGTCGTTGCTTCTTCTCTGCATCTTCTTAGCTTTTCTGCACTCTGGGCATCTTACTGGGTCGTTTTCAAATCCCTTTTCTTTGTAGAAAGCCTGCTCTCCCTCGGTGAACACGAATTCATTTCCACAATCTTTGCATACAATAGTCCTGTCAGCCATGCTAACACATACCTCCTGTAATTTGAATTTTAAGGATTTAACGACTCAAAGATCCATTTGCTCCAAATTACGGAGGAGATTATCTTTTTCATCTTAAATTCCTTACTCATTACATATAATATTTTAACCCCTGTGTGGCAAATATGCAATATCTAATTACAACTTTTTCTATATAATACAGTGGATTTTTATTTCATATAAGTATTTTACATGAAATAGGAATGAAGGATGTGAGAGGGCTTAGTAGATTGCATGCTTAGGCCATAAGAAGTATAATACTAGTGGAAATATATAGATATAACTAATGTGTTTAGGAGGAGTTATTATGGAAAAGGTAGTTGAAAGGTTTTTAAGGTACGTCAAATTCGATACCGAATCTGATCCTGATTCAAATACTGTGCCTACCACCTCTGGGCAGAAGGTACTGGCCCACCAGCTTGGTAAGGAGCTTTCCCAAATGGGTCTTATAAATATAGATGTGGATGACAACGGATATGTTATGGCAGAGCTGCCTTCTAACATTGACAAAAGGGTACCTGTAGTGGGTTTCATTGCTCATATGGATACAAGTCCTGACATGCCAGGAAAGAACGTTAACCCACAGTTTGTTGAAAACTATGACGGAGGGAACATTGTTCTAAACAAGGAGAAAAACATTGTACTTTCACCTAAGGAATTCCCAGAGCTGGTTAACTACAAGGGAGAAACCCTTATTACAACAGATGGCACAACACTTCTTGGAGCAGACGATAAGGCAGGAATAGCTGAAATAATGACAGCAGTTGAATATCTGGCAGCCCATCCAGAAATACCCCACGGAACAATTAAGATAGGCTTTACACCTGACGAGGAGGTAGGCGCAGGTGCAGATCACTTTGATGTGGAGAAGTTCGATGCTGACTTTGCCTATACAGTTGACGGAGGCACGGTTGGACATTATGAATATGAGAACTTCAATGCAGCCGGTGCAAAGGTAATCTTCCATGGCAGAAATGTTCACCCAGGAAGTGCAAAGAATAAGATGAGAAATTCTATGTCAATTGCAGCTGAGTTTATGGGTGCTCTTCCTAAGGATGAGGTGCCTGAGCTTACAGAAGGCTATGAGGGCTTCTTCCACCTGACAGACATGAAGGGTGAGGTTGAGGAGACTGTTCTTAAGTATATAATAAGAGACCACGACAAGAACCACTTTGAATCCAGAAAGAAGCTTATGGAAAGCATAGCCGAGAAGCTTAACGGAAAGTATGGTGCGGGTACTGTTGAGTACATTATCAAGGACAGCTACTATAATATGAAGGAAAAGTTTACAGATTGTGGCTACATAATAGATATAATGAAGAAGGCCATAGAAAATACAGGCATTAAGGCTGAGGCAAAGCCTGTAAGGGGAGGAACTGATGGCGCAAGGCTTTCATATATGGGCCTTCCAACGCCTAACCTGTTTACAGGTGGCGAGAACTACCACGGTAAATATGAGTATGTACCTGTGGGCTCTATGGTAAAGGCATATAAGGCTATAATTGAAATAGTAAAGCTGGTATCCCAGATGTAGTAAAAGAAGGGCACTTGTGGAGTGTTCTAAAGGACACTCCACAGTTATATTCGCTTTTGGCGAGTTATATTTGCTATACAAGTGATATTGCTTCGCAGTGATATTCAGCTCTCGCCGAGTAGGCTGGGCGAATATAATATCACTGAAAGCTGCAAGGCTTTTAATATCACTTTTGTCGAAGACAAAAATATCATTCTGCATAAGGTGCAGAGTATCGCTTATTTATGCAGATTGATGGTCTGACCTGTATTTTTCCACGTAGGCCTCAAAGCTCCAGCTCTTTAAGAAGCTTTCGGCGCTGAGGTAGCCGGATTTATAAAGCTCAAGGTTTCTTTCTCTTGAGATGTTAAACTCTGTGGAGTCCACGCCCACGGTAGGAATAACTATGCTTCTTGCCAGGTTTTCCTGGGACTTGGTCCTGCTTTCCCTGTCATAGGAGAGGGTATCTGCTATATCATACATGTAGGATATAGGGTCGCATCTACCCTCTGAGGTAAAGCTTACCCTTTCATTTTTGAACATGAAGCCAAAGGTAGGCCATCTGGGAGTTCCCTCTACGTCGAATATATTTATTGGATAATTAAGTGTTACAGAGCCGTCCACAATGTAGCTGGTTCCCTTATTATAATCAAGCTTTACAGGCTTGAAGTAGAAGGGTATGCTTGAGCTCATTCTGACAGCGGATGCAATTTTAAACTCCATAGGGTCAAAGCCGTAATCTGCCAGATCATCAGGCAGTACAAGAAGCTTTTTCCTGGTTATGTCAGAGGCTATTATTTTAAGCCTGGACTGACCCTCGGTGGATATGTCCTTAAACTTTTCAACACCCTTGGCCTTGAGCAGCCCTGCAATCCAGTCCTCTATATAGTCTCCGCTATACAAGGCTTTTTCCTTGAACAGTCCGAAGGCCTTACCTATGACAGGTATTTTCTGTACACCGCTCTTATCCATGAACTTTGTGTAATCTGTATAAAGTATTATCCTTCTAAGCTCCTTGGCACTATAGCCTGCTGCTAAACAGGAGGCTATGACAGAGCCTACAGAGGTTCCTGCAACCTTTTGCCATTCAAATCCCTGCTTTTCCAGGTAAGTAAGCGCACCTATCATTCCTATACCGCGCATTCCTCCACCCTGAAAAACTGCATCAGCCTTCATAAAAAACACCTCGCAAGCTGTAATTTCAGTAATATGTATAAATATATGTGGATGTCTTTATATTAACATAAAACCTTATTTATAAAAACCACTACCATAATATGCCAGGTTTTAAATAAATGTGAATGAAGGGTTATGCCTTATTATAATAAACATTATACTATACCTGCCGGATACGGGTAAAAGGTATTTGTCAACAGAGCTGTTTAAGGAGGAGTAATTGAAAAGTAATAAATAATAGGGAATAGTGAAGAGGTATGGATGAGAATCCTGTTTAGCAATAAGCAGGTTTTTCGGCAGAGGGAAGGATTTGTTTAACTGTCCTGAGGAATTGGTTAGATAAAAAGTCTGCTCCGGGTGTTTCTTTACCTTAAAATACCCCTCTGATATAATGTACCTATTACAAGAAACAGAGGTATCAGATGAAAAGGGACATATTGGAATTACTAGAGAAAAGCAGGGGAATACATTTGAATTCACAGCAGCAGGCAGCAGTCCTTCATTATGAGGGACCTGCAGCAGTGCTGGCTGTTCCGGGAAGCGGAAAAACCACTGTGCTTATGACCAGGACAGCTAATTTAATAATAAATCATAATATAAAACCAGAGAGCATACTTACTATTACCTTTAACAGAGCTGCGGTGCTGGATATGCAATCCAGGTTCCATAGTATATTTGGAAGCGATCTGCCTCCTATGAATTTTTCAACCATTCATGCATTCGCATTGAGTGTTGTGAGGAGCTATTACAGGAGATGTGGAAAGCAGATAAGGATAATAGAGGGTGAAAAATCCGAGGCTAACAAAAGCAGAATACTTAAGGCTATATACCATGAGGTTAATGGGGAATTTCCAGGTGAGGATAAGCTGGAGGAGCTGTCCAGATGGATTGGCTATATAAAGAACATGATGCTGGATGGGGTCCAAAGGGATAAGCTGGACATAAAGATAGACAACTTTATGGATATATTCGTTAAATATGAAGCCTTTAAAAAAGAGAAGGGCTTTATTGATTTTGATGACATGCTGACAGAGGCCTATAAAATACTTAAGGAGGACAACAGGTTGCTCTCCCATTGCAGGGTCAGGTATCCATATATACAGGTGGATGAGTTTCAGGATAATTCAAAAATTCAAAATGAGCTTATAAAGCTAATAGCAGGCCCTGCCAACAACCTGTTTGTGGTGGCGGACGATGATCAGTGTATATATGGCTTCAGAGGAGCATGCCCTCAGGCAGTGCTTGATTTCAGCAGGGAGTACCCAGGAGCTGAGGCTTTCTTTATGGAGCAGAACTTCAGATCCTGTAGGGAGATAGTCGAGCTGTCTAATGTTTTTATAAGGGGTAATAATCAAAGATATAACAAGAGCATGTATACAGACAAAAGAGATAAGGGACTTGTAAAGACCATAAGGACTAAGGACGAGGAGGAACAGCTGGACATACTGGTAAAGGCCCTGAAGGAAGGAAAGCCTTCCCAGACAGCTATACTGTTTAGAAACAACCTTTCTGCTGTAACCATTGCAGATAAGCTTATGAGGGAAGGAATACCCTTTAATATTAAGGATAGAAGCCTGCATTTCTTCAAGCACTGGGTTACAGAGGATATATTATCATTTCTTAAGCTTGCCATTAACCATCTAGACATGGAAAGCTTTAAAAGAATATACTATAAATGTGGCTGCTATATATCCAGGGAGGCTGTGGAACAGGGAGAGACTATTTTAGAGAGGGGAGCTCATTCCGTTTACGATGCATTGAGCAGCTCTGCTGCCCTATCAGCCTTTAACAGGATAAAGTTAAATGAACTGGAGGCATCTATCAGGAGCCTCAGCTATAAAAATCCTGAATTTGCTCTGGAGTATATAGAAAACGATATAGGCTATTTGGATTATATTATGGAAAACGGACCCAAGAGAGGTTACACAGTTGAAAACCTTAAAAGTATACTGGAGAGTCTTAGGATTATTGCAAGACATACTGCTACCATTACTGGCTTCATGGCAAGGCTTGATACCCTGAGTCAGGGCATACAGGCGGCAGCCTTAAGCAGGGATTTAAATGGAGTTACACTCTCTACTCTTCATTCCAGTAAGGGTTTGGAGTTTGAATCGGTATACCTGATTGACCTTGCAGAGGGAATCTTTCCTCCACTGAATGCAGTGGAGCTTCAGGAGAAGGGCGATTGTTCTGCCATGGAGGAGGAGAGAAGACTCTTTTATGTGGGAATGACCAGGGCAAAGGGAAATCTGGTTTTGTTTTACCCAAGAATGAGAAACGGGTCGTTCTCAGAGCCATCAATCTTTCTAAAGGAGCTTTTAGGCATAATGAATACTGGCAGGGTACGTAATGAGGAGAAGGTAAATGGAGAAGGAAAACAATAATCATGTGTGGATAAACGCAGCACTTCTGGTACTATTTCTAGGGGTCATGCTATATATATCCCTTAAATACGGGAAAAGCTTAATTGCGCTTTCAAAGAACTCTGAACTGCTGAGGGAGAAAATACTTTCCTATGGAAGCTTAAGCATACTTGCACTTATTGCAGCGCAGGTAATCCAGGTGGTAATTGCATTCATACCAGGGGAAATAGTACAGATGATGGGCGGATATATATTCGGCCCCATACTAGGAACATTATACTCACTAGCAGGGATAACACTAGGGGCGGCCATTGTGTTTTTTATTGTTAAAGTAACAGGTTATCCGCTGGTTAGAACCTTTGTGCCAAGAAAATACATGGATAAGCTTGGGTTTCTTTCTGAAAGTAAAAAGGGCCAGACAGCCATGTTTATACTTTTCCTCATACCTGGCATACCAAAGGATATACTGGTATACATTGCAGGGCTTACACCCATAAAGCCAGCAGAGTTTTTCAGCATATTTGTAATTGCAAGGCTTCCTGCACTGGCGGCTTCCTGCTGGTTTGGTTCAAGCATATATGAGAGGGATTATGTGAAGGCGGCAGTTATCTCAGCGGTGGTACTGGTTCTTGTTGTGGCAGGCTTTGTACTTAAGAACAAGATTGTGGACAGGCTTGAGAAGAAACTGGATAAAGGTGAATAGATAATATAAGAGGTGGTGTTTTTGCCACCCCTTTTATTTTTTATAAAAAAATTCTAAATACATGTTGACAAGATAATAAAAGAAGCATACTATAGAATCATAGTTAGTTAGTAAAGTAGTTAACCAGTAAGCAAACAAACATAAAGGAGGTGTTAAAGTGAATATAGATTTCAACTCTGATAAACCTATTTTCCAACAGATAGCAGAGGAAATACAAGATGCCATACTGTCAGGAGCCTTTCCTGAGGAGAGCCAGATACCTTCAATTACGGAGTTCTCAGTAAGGTTTAAAATCAATCCTGCAACTGCACTGAAGGGTATAAACATACTTGTAGATAAAAATATCGTATACAAGAAAAGGGGTGTTGGGATGTTTGTAGCAGCAGGAGCCGTGGAAAAGCTACGGAATGACCGCCAGGAAAGGTTTTATGAAAGCTATATTAAAGGCCTTATAGATGAGGCAAAGCGTTTAGGGATAACACAGAATGAAATAAAGGCTATGATAGAAAGGGGATTCCAGAAATGAGTGGAATAGAAGTAAAAAACGTATCCAAAAGCTATGGAACAGTTAAGGCTCTAGAGGATGTAAGCCTTACCCTTGAGCAAAACAAGATATATGGGCTGTTGGGAAGAAACGGGGCAGGAAAGACTACGCTGCTAAACATCATAACAAACAGAATATTCGAGGACAGCGGAGAGGTGCTTATAGAGGGGGAGCCACATAAGGAAAACGATAAAGCTCTTGGGAAGCTGTATATGATGAGTGAAAGCAAGCTGTATCCTGATGGTATGAGGATTGAGAATGTTTTTAAGTGGACAAAGACCTTCTACCCTGATTTTGACCAGGAGTATGCGCAAAAGACTGCAGAAAAGTTTGGACTTAACCTGAAGAAAAAGACCAATGCACTGTCAACCGGGTATAATTCCATATTTAAGCTAATATTAGCCCTTTCGGTGAATACTCCATATGTTTTATTGGATGAGCCTGTGCTGGGGCTTGATGCTAACCACAGGGAGATGTTTTATAAGCTATTTTTGGAAAGGTATGCCGAAAAGCCATTTACAGCGGTTATATCAACCCACCTTATTGAGGAGGTTTCTGGAATCATTGAGGACGTAATAATCATAAAAAATGGCAGGGTTATAAGCAACGAATCCTGTGAGGAGCTGCTGTCCAAGGGCTATACGGTATCAGGAACTGCGCCTAAGGTTGATTCCTTCATAAAGGATAAGCAGGTAATAGGTACGGACACCCTGGGAGGTCTTAAGACAGCATATATACTTGGCAAGGCTGAGGAGAACGTGCCTGAAGGGCTAGAGCTTACCAGGCTTGATTTGCAGAAGCTGTTCATACAGCTGACCAACGAATAGGAGGGATGGAAATGAATATAAAATCTTCATATAAGTATCAGCTTTTGGATTATAAAAAAGGAGTTGCTATATTCTACATCGTAATACTGTGGGTATATGCAATGCTGTCAATAACCATGATAAAGGTTTCTAATGGGAATGAGAGTAGCTTCGGAGGCATGGATATGGCTACCGCTATTTTCCTGTTTGTTTGCGGACTCTGTTCATTTAAGGAAAACTTCCTTATGCTTAGCCAGAACGGTGTATCAAGAAAAACAATTTTTAAAGGAAGAATAATGGTGACTGTAACTATTGCAGTGGCTATGGCACTTATAGATAATGTTATATTCTGGGTATTTAAGGCTATATCCTCATCATATACATCAAACATAGAGTGTCAGTCTGCATTTGTACAGATATATACGGAAAGAATGCATGGAATATCATCCCTACAGCTATATGCGGGAAACCTGTTATTTGATATAGCCATATATCTTGGGGCATCCTTTATTGGATATTTCATCACCCTAATGTTCTACAGGATGAACAAGACAGGAAGGGTGATTGCAGGAGTTGGAGTTCCGGTGTTTTTGTCAGTGGTGCTTCCAGCAATAGATGAGTTTTTAACAAATGGAAGGATATCCATGCTTATAATGAGGGTTGGGGAGTTAATGATGGGAACACCCCAAGGGGTTATCATAAGCTTTATAGGCTTTGCAATTGTATTCGGTGCCTTAAGCTGGCTTCTTATGAGAAGGGCTCCTGTAAGGCAATAGTATATTTAGTGTGAGGCAACCCAGGACTTTACAAATCTCATGAACCTTTTTGCGGCAGGGGACAGCTTGTCAGAGGTAAGGCTTGCAATGCATATTGTACGATTGCCGCACTCTTCAAGCTCCCTTACCTCCACTCCGGAGGTTGTAATGCCCTTGAGAACAAGCTCAGGGAGTATGGTTATGCCATGGCCTCCCTTTACCATTGCTACGGCAGAGTAGTCGCTGGCCATGTTGAAGCTTCTTTCAGGCTTAAGGGATGCTTTCTTAAGTATGGTCCCTACATTGTACTTAATACCCTCTGCGGGGATAATGAAGGACTCCCTCTTCAGCTCTCCCAGGGGGATTTTTTTATAGCTGCAGAGTCTGTGGCCCTCCGGGAGTATTACCAGGAGCTTATCCTCCTTTAGAGGGGTGGTTGAAAGATCCAGCTCGTGATTTTGGACCACAAAGCCACAATCAGCTCTCCCCGATGAAATCCAGGATTCAACCTGCTCATAATCTCCATCTAATATCCTTATGGTGATACCAGGATATTGGTTCTTAAACTCGCTTATAATGCTTGGAAGCCATTGTATAGCCACGCTTGTAAAGGTAGCCACCTCTACTATACCTGTTTCCAGGCCATTTATGGAATCAGATAGCTGTATAAGCTGGGTATGGCATCGTACGATTTCCCTGGCTAAAGGGAGTATAGCTTCTCCTGCAGATGTAAGCCTTATACCCGAACGGCTGCGCAGCAGAAGTGGAAAGCCAAGCTCCTTCTCCAGGCTGGACAGTACATGGCTGGCAGCTGACTGTGTATACCCAAGCTCATAGCCTGCCTTGGTAAGGCTGCCTAAATCTATTGTTTTCACAAAGATAGAGTATTTGCTTATATCCATATTTATGCACTCCTGTAATATAAATGAATATTTTTCATGTTAATCTTGAAAAACATTTGTTTTACATACGATTTTATACAAATTATACTTTACTTTGGTAAATACATCAACAAATATTGGGATAAAGGGGTATAAGGAAAAATGGAGACAAATGTAAGTCCATCAAAGGTTGCTATGAAGAAAGAGGTTGGTCTTGAAAGCATTGTTTTCCCAGTTATTTTTGTGGCTTTTTTTGCTATGTTCGCTTTTAAGATGGGGCTGGTAAATACACTTAACACCTTCATGAACACAGCCTACAGGCTGCTTATTGACACAGTACTTTATATTACAGCTATATGTGTACTTATGGGGGCTATATCAGCTCTTTTTTCGGAGTTTGGACTGATTTCCCTGGCTAATAAGCTTTTAAAGCCGCTTATGAAGCCCATATATGGTCTCCCAGGGGCCGCAGCACTAGGGGTTATAACTACATTTCTTTCAGATAATCCAGCTATACTGACCTTAGCAGATGATAAATATTTTAAACGTTTTTTCAAGGCTTATCAGTTTCCTGCTCTGACTAACATAGGGACAGCCTA
>JAEZLD010000049.1 GCA_023415335.1 Bacillota bacterium
TTTTCCACCATGATTATCTGTTTTCCCTCTACCCATCGGCTATCTATACTGATATATCTGCCACCATCAAGATAAGTACAGGCTTCCATTGCATTTTCCATAAGGTTTCCTATAACTACGCACAGCGACATATCATCAATTGGAAGCTCTGGAGCAATCTGTGTATGCACATTAAGAGCAACATTCTGCTTTTGGCATTCCATCTGATAATGAGAGAGAATCATGTTAACAGCCTCGTTCTCACAGAACTGTCCTGGTGACGGCACAGAATACTCTGATACCATGTGCCGCAGGTAATCATCCATGGAGCTTTTATCCTTCATTCCAAGAAGTGCCCTGGTATGAAGGGCAAAATCATGCCGCAGGATACGGGTGTTCTGCATACCCTCTAGCAGCTTGGAATAATGTAGCCTTTGGGCTTCCACAATCTGTCTTGAAAATATGACCTCCTGTTCAGCATGCTTCCTCTCTGAAATTTGCAGGGAGGTCTGTATGAATAACATATATACAAGCAGGCACATTATGTAAAATACAATATAAAACGGGGTCACATTATAGTTTCCCAGCCTCATTGAGCCCATGGCTACGATGAAACCACCCATAACAACACAGGGATAGAATGCCATCCATATTGGAATGTCGTCTCCAAGGCTCACATAAAGCCTTAGTATAAGCTTCTGTAAGGCGTACCTTACTACAATGTAGAACAATACTGTAAAGATAAGGGCTATCCCCAAATTAATCTCATACACTCTGCTCTGGCTTGCCCCCTGAAACATGCCAGCAATAGACCTTGAAATAAGCATGAGCACATCGGAAAACATCCACGCTGAGGAGTATATAAAAAACTTGCCAAGGAACCTTCCTTCGAACATGGATGAAACCACAAAAAACATTAGAACTGAGAAGCCATCCTGAATAAACGTAGTCCATGGCTCGCTTATTTCAAAGAAATGCTCTGCAACAACCTCAAGTACCCATAGATATGTAAATATTGAAGCAATAGTTTCAAGAGTACCTTTTTTGGGCCTCAGGCATAGAAAAACCACAGTCATACGCATTATTAGACACAAAAGCTGAATAGTAAGCTTACAAGCAGGTATACTCATAGGTTATTTCCCACCTAACTTCATTTTATAGTAAGCCGCCTTACTCTCACTATAAGCACTTCTGGAGATTGGCACCAGTATGCCTCCAGCTAGAATAAAGCTGTATCCATTTATACTATCCACTTGCTCTAAGTTAACAACATAGCTTTTATGGCATTGAACAAAGCTTTTATAATTCTTAAGCATTTCTGTAAGCTCTGAAAGCTTTCTATATAAAGGTACCGACTCCCCGTTTGTCAGATGAATAATAGAATTATGAAGCCTGCTTTCAAGGTATAGGATTGAGTCTACAGGCATTTGAACCTCGGTTCTGTTTATATTTAATGTAATGCATGGGGCCTGCACCTTATGAAGCTTTTTCATAACACGGTCCATAACCTTACAGAAGCCATCATAATCCAAGGGCTTAACGATAAAGCCCACTGCATCAACCATGTAACCACTTACTGCAAACTCTATAGAGGATGAAATGAATACTACTGCCACCTGTGGATTTCTCCTGCGTAAGTGCTCTGCCGCCTCAAGCCCATCCATCCCTGGCATTACCACATCCAGCAGGTACAGTTCAAAGCTTGGCTCCTTCAGGAGTTCCTCAGCATTGTCAAATCCAAAAACCTCAGCATCTATTCCCTTTTCCCTGAAGTATCTGCGTGATGCCTCTATTAAGAGCATATGGTCATGAGAATAATCATCACATATTGCTACACTGAACATCCCACTAGCCTCCATTTAACTTATTGGTACAATTATACATTGATTTACTATTAGTTTCAATTATATACAATATTAAGCACAATATGTTACTTTTTTCAATGGTTAAACATGTAAATTATGTCATATGTATGATATACTATATAAAATTATATCTATCCAGACAGGGGTGTTCATTATGCAGCCAACCTATATTGTAATAGCTATAGTATTGTTTTATCTGTTTGTTGTTCTTTTTATTGGATGGCAGTCCTCCCGCCGTATTGCTGGCTATATGGACTTCATAATGGCTGGAAAACAGATGGGTGTTTTTATTGTGGCAGGAACTCTTGCCGCTACCGAGATAGGCGGTGGAAGCTCCCTTGGTGTAATTCAGCAAAGCTATAGAGGCTACGGCCTGTCATCTGTCTGGTATATACTCTCAATGAGTATTGCCTTATTCCTCATATCCCTGCTCATACCTAAGCTAAGAAGAACCAACATAAAAACGGTTCCAGAATACTTCAGAAGCCGTTATGGCAGTAAATCAGGACTTCTGTCATCTCTTGTCATGCTTATTCCTTTAGTAGGTATTACTGCCAGTCAGCTCATTGCTCTTGCAGCAGTTTTTTCATCAATACTAGGAATGGACTACCAGCTGTCAGTGATTCTTATGGCTGTTGTGGTAACCACCTACTCAGTTATGGGCGGTCTGTGGAGCGTGGCCTTTACTGATATATTTCAGCTTATACTTATAATAATTGGTATTGGAATTGCTGCACTTTGGGGCATTTCCTACTCCGGTGGCTGGAGCACCATAACAGGTTCCGTACCCCAAAGTATGCTTAGGTTATGCTCCGGTTATAAGATAAGCGATATCATTGCACTCATCATAATGTACTTTGCAACCTTCTCAGTGGGACAGGAAGTTGTATCCCGCTTTTTTGCTGCAAAGGATAACAATACAGCAAAAAAAAGTGCCCTTCTCTCCAGCGCAATAATAATGGTATATTCTGTGATCCCTGCTATACTTGGCATAGCTATCCATGCATTATCAGACTCCGGTATCTCTCTTAATGGAAACACACTTATCTTCTCACCTGATATTATAAAAGTAATGCCAGGCGTGGTATGTGGACTTCTGATTATAGGAATCATCTCTGCTACAATGTCCAGTGCCGATTCAGACATCCTGGCAGCAGGGTCCATCTACTCCAACGATATATATGGAGTTTATATTAAGCCTGATGCCTCTGATTCAGATCTGCTTAAAGCCTCAAAGAATATGATGATACTTGTAGGTATTGTTTCTATGGTTATAGCCCTGTTCAGCACTGTAAATCTCATGAAAATACTAACCCTGAGCTTTACAGTAAGGTCCGCAGGAACACTGTTTCCTTATCTGCTTGGCCAGTATTGGAGCAGAGCCTCCTCCGCAGGCACCATTGCTTCCATTTTAGCAGGCAGTGCTGTAACCATATACCTTGAATGCTTTTCCATTAATAGTATTATGGGTATCCATTTCAGCCAGCCCATCGTCCCTGGGCTGGCTTTAAGCCTTGTTGTATTCATAGTCTTCTCTCTCCTGTTTCCTTCAAGGGAAAACAGTCTGCAATTTTAGGAGGATTATTTCCTATAAACTTTATATCCTGGGGTTGCCATAATTGCGTTATATGACAGCCCCTTATAATATTCTACATAAATTGCAGGTTTACAACATTATTGGTTATTTATAGCTCATATCTCATTGATTATACTAAAAGCATATCAATTCTTATCACAATGGAACACTATCCTCGATTTCACTATTTCCATATA
>JAEZLD010000084.1 GCA_023415335.1 Bacillota bacterium
TAGGTGACGTGTGTGCCAAGGACCTGCGGCAGATAGTAACTGCAGTTTCTGATGGAGCCATTGCGGCAGTAACATTGGAGAAATACATAGAGAAAATGTACTCTGCTCTTGGAATCGACAAGGAGGAGATGGAACAGTACACAGAGAATGAAAAGAAGGTACCTTCAGGCTATAACGAGGAGGTACACAGGATCCTTAAGGGTGCAGACAAATCCTTAAGCAGCAGCTTTATTACACCAGATATAGCTGCCCAGCTGAAGCCTGTATTTGACAAGCTTACAAGGAACCTGCACCTGACAGCCCTGTTAGATGGCAGCGATGTCTCAAGGGAGCTTGATGTGTTCTTAAGAGAGCTTTCCCAGCTGTCCTCCCACATAAGCTGCAAGTGCATTGACAGCTCCTCTGAAGAGGCTTCCCCCTACAAGCAGTATGTAAAGGAATACCCCACCGTACTATTCCTGAATGAAAACAATAAGTATATGGGGCTCCAATACCATGGTGTGCCGGGAGGCCACGAATTCAACTCCTTTATAGTTGCTATATACAATGCCGCAGGCCCAGGCCAGTCCATAGATAATGACACACTAAGCAGGGTTAAAGCCTTAAGCCATCCTGCGCACCTTAAGGTGTTTGTATCCCTGTCCTGTACAATGTGTCCAGATGTAGTTATGGCCTGCCAGAGAATTGCCCTGGAGAGCTCCTCTGTTGAAACAGAGATATTCGATCTGGCCCACTTCCCGGACTATAAGGATAAGTATAATATAATGAGCGTCCCCTGTTTGGTAATAAACGATGATGTGGTATCTTTTGGAAGAAAAAATCTGGAACAGATACTCGAGCTTGTAGAGGAGAGGAAGTCCAAGCCTCAGGTACCGCATTAACCTAAGCTGACAATATTGAATACAGCAAAAGGGCCCTGGCCAGCCATGAATATTTAATCCAAGCTGTCCAGGGCTTTTATCTTTTCTACTATTGGAAGGTCCGCACCAGCCCAGTCCAACTCATCAAGCTCATCCTTTTTAAGCCACCTGTGGTTTATGTGTTCCTTCCTTTTAAAGCTTCTATCAGAAACCCTGCACACATAGCTATGCATCCTTATGGTAAAATCAGGATAGCTATGTGTTACTGTAAGGAAGTGATTCTTCTCCTCAACATGGACCTCCAGGTCCAGCTCCTCCTTGAGCTCCCTCTCAAGAGCCCTGGGGTAGGCTTCCCCATCCTCTACCTTGCCTCCAGGAAATTCATATTTATATGACATGTATTCATATTTTGAAGAATTCCTCTGCATGCAGAGTATCTCGTCCTTATTTACTATTATAGCAGCTACTACCTCAAGACCCATTGATACGTCCTCCCAAAACTCATATATAAGCATATTAATGTATATTTTATTAATCATTATACACCATATTCAATAAAAAAGGTGCCTATGATGATAATTTCTATCATTACAGACGCCTTCTTATTCATATTCTTATACCGAGCATGCTTGAAACCGCCCCCTGCTCTTAGCATACCATACAGTCTGGACGGGCGATGTATAGCTTATTATGGCAGCATTTCCACATCTGCCATTACCAATACTCCATCTCTATCAGATACCATGCTTATGTCGGGGCTGCTGCCAACCTCATCCCCCTCAAGCACCAGGGAGTCCCCCTCCTCCAGCTTGTATCCTTCTCCATCTATAAGCATTGAAACATCTGTGCCATAAGCATAAAACAGGGCCGTCTCGTCTGGTCCGCCATTTTCCCAGAATATGGCCTTTTCCTGTCCATTAATAAGCCTGAAGGCATGTACAAAGCCACTGCAGCGTTCCTTCCTCATCATCAGGTTAAAATCCACAACCCTTCCACGGCTTACGGTCAAAGCTCCACCATCAAATTCATGTGATTCAAAGGGCTCTAATGCTATAGGCCCTCCCCCATTATGTATAAGCTCCATTCCTCCCTTAAGAGTCATAATCACCCTGTTGTAATCAGGAAGTGCAGTAAAGGTGCTCTCCTCCATATCTACCGTAGCTGAGGATATTCTCCAGAGGAAATCCCTGTCCTTATACTCTGCATCCTCAGGATATATTCCTATTTGAGTAGTTTTTCCACCACTCCACTTACTCTTTATGTATTCATCACTTTTTATTATTCTTATTAACAAGGCTATCACTCCATTTTATTATTAGCGCACACAGCTTCTGAATATTACATCATAATAAATATATCATAAATAATATAAGCTTGCCTATTCTCAGCCTTAGTTTTACATGTTATGATATTTCTGCAATTTTATCTTGACAGTGTCAAGGTAATTTATTACAATATAGTCAGTATCTAGATGGCAATTATGGAGGTGGTCTTATGAAACAGCGCAGTTATCATCATGGAAATTTGAAAATTGAACTGATTAAAGCCGGCATAAAGCTTATGAATGAAGGCGGAGAGGAAAACCTGTCACTTAGAAAAGCTGCCGAAATGTGCAATGTTAGCCATGCAGCACCTAAAAGCCATTTCACCAACAAAGAGGCTTTTGTAGAGGCAATAAAGCAATATGTTACATTAGAATTTACAAAAGCAATGGAGGACGTTGTTGAAATGAGCCAGGGTAGGGATAGCCTGATCCGGGATTTCGGCTTAGCATATATTAAATATTTCATGGAGCACCCTGATATCTACCACTTTGTTATTAGTCAAAAGGGTATAGAAATCAGGGCTTCAAAGGAACATATATACGACAGCAGCTACCCTCCATTTCAGATATTTCAGGTTAATGCATCAAAGGCTCTATTGAAAAAAGGCGTTCCCCAGCAGGCTATACCGCAAAACATACTAGCCCTATGGGCAATCGTAAATGGTTTAGCCGGTATTTATGCCATGACTGGATTCCATTATGATGGGGATTGGAGTGAGATGGCAGAGTCAATATTAAGCGGGGGATTGGAGAAAAAGAAATGCGATTAATAATACA
The DNA here is from genome assembly GCA_023415335.1 of Bacillota bacterium. Lineage (GTDB taxonomy): Bacteria > Bacillota > Clostridia > Clostridiales > Caloramatoraceae > JAEZLD01. The sequence continues at coordinate 2,962 of JAEZLD010000084.1, forward strand.
TGATTTAGACAAGGCCCTTAATGATAAAATAACAAATCATTTTAATAAGGATGGAAAGCAGCTTCAAATAGTTTCTGACAATGGAACAATAAAAAGCTGTATCGGATGCTTTGGGTGCTGGGTCAAAACGCCAGGCAAGTGCATATTAAATGATGACTATAACGAAATGGGCAGGCTGCTTTCGCAAACAGAAGAGCTTATTATAATAAGCAAATGCCAGTACGGTACGTACAGCCCCTTTATACGCAATGTATTAGACAGATGTCTGCCATATATTCATCCTGATTTTACAAAAAGAAATGGCGAAATCCATCACAAATCAAGATATAAAAACACAATCCACACAAAAGCTTATTTTTATGAAGCCCAAAGTCCTGAGGAAAAGGAAACTGCAAGATTAGTTGTCAAAGCAAATATGGTTAATTTCAATGGGATAGTAGATTCTGTGGAAATTCTAGAAAATCAGGAGGATATTTTTAATGGAAGTAGCATTAATTAATGGCAGCCCAAAAGGTAAGACATCAAATTCTGAGTGCATTATTAATGATATCAAACAATGTCTGGAAGGTAATAAGGACAGTATAATCATACATGAATACATATGGAACCGTCATCAATTTCTCCAAAAGGATTTTGAAGAAATATGCCACAGCGATGCTATGGTTTTCGTTTTTCCTTTATATATTGATTCTATTCCATCTCATTTATTAAGAATACTGGTTGATTTCGAGGATTATGTGGTTAATCTAAGGAAATCCGGCAATGCCGGTCAAATAAAAGATGTAAATGTCTTTGCTGTGGTAAATAACGGTTTTTTTGAGGGGAAGCAAAACCACATTGCAATTGCAAATATAAAGCATTGGTGCAGTCATATAGGGTTTAATATGTGTCAAGGTATCGGAACAGGCGGCGGCGGTATGCTCCCAAGTATACAAAAGGTTCCCCTTGGTCATGGACCTAAAAAAAAGATAGGTGCAGCCATAGGGGAAATGGCAAGCAATATCATCTCTGGTAAAAGCGGCAAGTCTCAATATATGGAGCCAGACTTTCCGGCCCTGGTTTATAAATTTATAGTAGAGAGGCAATGGAGAAGTAACGCAAAGGCTAATGGAACAAAGCTAAAGTAGAACTTTATTATAAATAACAAATCCATTGACAGTGTTCATCCGTTAAAATACCATTATACTATAACCATTTACAATCATGCTCATAAATTCTTACTTTACGACATATCAGGAGGCTTAAATGGATAAAAGACACTCTATATTTATAAACCAGGATATACGGAAAATATTTACCCTGGCATGGCCTGTTATGATAGGCTCCATACTCCAGACACTGCTTTCAACCGTGGATACCTACTTTATATCAAATCTTGGGACAAGCGAAGCGGCGGCCGCCTCCCTTGGGAACTCCGCCTCAAGTGTGGTGTTTGTCATGTCAGCTTTAGTTTCGGCAGGCACCATAGCCCTTGTATCCAGAAGCTATGGAAATAACCGCATGGAAGATGTAATCAGGTTCAGCGGGCAGTCCATAACCCTGTCGGCAATCGCAGGAGGAATACTAGGAATCCTTTGCTTCATGTACACAGATGAAATTATAACCCTGGCATTTAATGCAGGTCCTGAGGAATCTGCCCTGGCAGGAGAATACCTTTCGGTTATTTTTCTTGGCACTATATTCGTATTCCTAAATTCTGCCCTAAGGACAGTTTCCCAAGCCCTGGGAGATACAAAGACTCCTCTTTACATATTTGGAATATCAAACATAATTAATGCTGTACTTGACCCTGTTTTTATGTTTCCACTTAAAATGGGAATAAAAGGAGCCGCCGTTGCAACTGTGTTCTCCACCATATTCTCATTTTTAGCCATGTATTACCTGCTTATTAAGAAGCTTTATGCTTCAAGCATATGTGCCTGCCTCCGCAGCCTGAGACTTCACTTTAATGACAGCATCAGGCTACTTAGAATAGGGGGATGGGCCTGCGTACAGAACATTGCAAGGCCTATAACAGGGATGCTCATGTTCAGCCTTGTTTACAAGGTAGGCGGAAAGGAAGCCACCGCCGCCTTTGGAATCGGAGGACAGCTATTTAACTACACCTTCATATTGATTACAGGCCTTTCCACTGCCATAGCCATAATGGTAGGCCAGAGCCTTGGCATGGGAGATAAAAAGAGTTGTGACAGAATAATAAGCGAGGGACTTAAGCTATCGGCAATAAATATGGCAATATTTGCAGTGCCATATGTTATTATTCCAGAGCCTATAATCAGGATATTCATAGATGACCCGCTGGTTGTACAGAACGGTGCAGCATACCTCCGCATAGTTTATATAGGGGTTATATTTACTGTATTTACATCCACGTATGGAGGTGTATTTCAAGGTTCAGGAAACACGTTCCCGCCTATGGTATCCTCCCTTGTGGCGAATGTAGCACTTAAGCTTATTATAGCCTATGTACTTGCATCAACCCTCCATCTTGGTACAATAGGTGTATGGATTGCTATTTCAGCCTCAGTGCTTATTGAAGCTGCAATTTTGTCAGTATACTATAAAAAAGGAAAATGGAAGGAGACGGAAATATGATTGTACAAACACATGAATCCCAAGCCATAGTAGAATATCTTAAACAGAACTATATAACCAACCTTAACATACTGGGAGTGCTTCAGAATCACACAGGTATAGAAATATATGTGGATAGCCCGGAAAATCCAACGGGAGTCTTGGTAAGGTCCGGTTATTTCAACTATGTATACACTGAAAACGATGAGTTTCTTCAGGAAATCTTAGACAAGCTTTTCATCGAAAAAGGCTATTATGGCTTTTCAGGTGTATCAAGACCTATAGCCGAAAAGATTCAAAAGACAAAGCGTTTTGAACTAGACTGGCAGAACAGGTGCAGCCTTTACTATCTTCCAAAGGAGAATCTGGACCTGAGTCTTCAGAAAAATCCGGTACAATCCATAGATATTAAGGATGCAGAAACCGTGGACAGCTTCTATACCTTTAGAAGCGATGACTCCATTGATGATATAAAGGAATGCATCTCAAACAGGCCCTCCTCTGCAGTATACGTAAATGGAGATATGGCATCATGGGTTCTGGTCCATGATGATAACTCCATGGGAATAATGTATACAAAAGATGAGTACCGCAAGAAGGGCTATGCAGTTGACGTAACGATTGACCTTTCAAGAAAAACATTTGAAATAGGAAACATTCCATTCCTGCACATCGCTGAAACCAATAGCATGTCCCCTGGCCTTGCGCTGAAATGCGGCTTCATCCCCCAAGGATACGCAGACTGGTTTGGAATAAAGATAGTGTAGTGCCCCATGGGCTAAAGATGGGTGGAAATCATTTCGGATATCCACCCTTTTTACAATATATCACCTCATTTACCAAATTATATTTTACATCCTTTATTAATCTTTTTACATATTTACAACAAAATATTGACAGCATAAACCTTCCATGCTAGAATTTGTCATAAAAAGGTTTGCGGTGGTTTCTTTCCTACTAAGGCCGTCAGACCTTATATTTTTTGTGTGGATAGGTGAACAGAATGAAAAAGTATTTCAAACTCAAAGAAAATGGAACAACAGTACGTACAGAGGTACTTGCAGGACTCACTACTTTTATGGCAATGGCCTACATTCTTCTCGTTAACCCTGGCATGTTTCAGGAATTAGGCACAGTTAGCTACGGTGCAATTTATATCTCAACAGCACTTTCGGCCGTTGTTGGAACTATACTTATCGGCTTGCTTGCAAATCTTCCGCTTGCTCAGGCTCCTGGCATGGGTTTGAATGCATTTTTTGTTTATACCGTGTGCTTTGGTCTTGGATTTACTTATGCAAATGCCCTGGTTTTTGTTCTTGTAGACGGATTGATATTTGTCCTTCTTACTGTCACAGGATTGCGTCAGTTAATTTTTAATGCAATTCCTGTAGCCGTAAAGACAGCAATACCCGCAGGCATAGGCCTGTTTATTGCCTTCCTTGGTTTACAGGACTCAGGCATCGTCATTAACGATGCTGCAACCTGTGTTAATCTGGCTTCCTTTAATTTACTGGGCTCTGCTACATGGGGAAGCATAATGCCTATGCTGGTTACAATTGTAACTCTGATTACAATCGCTTCTCTTAGCAAGCGTAATGTAAAAGGAGCAATGCTTTGGAGCATTCTTTTCGGTGCTGTTTTGTATTACCTGCTTGGCTTTACTGTACCAGGTTTTTATAAGGATTTTGCAATTGGAACATTAAATCCTCTGGATGCTTTCAAGGATTTCAAAGAAATGTCCTTGTTTAAAGTGTTTACAGAAGGATTTAACTTCTCTGCTTATCTTGAAACCCACAGTGCTGGATCACTGGTTTTATCCTTTGCCACAACATCTCTTGCCTTCTGCATGGTAGATATGTTTGATACCCTGGGTACGCTTTTTGGTGCCTGCAAAACCGGCAATATGCTTATCAAAAACGAAAACGGCGAGGATGATGTGCCAAATATAAACAATGCTATGCTCTCAGATGCTATTGCAACCTGTGTAGGAGCTGTCTGCGGAACCTCTACAGTTACTACCTTCGTTGAATCTTCGTCCGGAGTAGCTGCAGGTGGACGTACAGGACTTTCTGCAATGGTTACAGGTGGCATGTTCCTTGTTGCCATGTTTTTATCACCCATTGCGTCACTCATTCCTTCCTGCGCTTATTCAGCCTCGCTGATATATGTAGGTATCCTGATGATGGGCTGTGTTACCGAAATTGACTGGAAGAACCCTGCCATAGCATTGCCTTCATTTATGACAATCGTTATGATGCCATTTACATATAATATTTCCTATGGCATTGCATTCGGCCTCATTACATATATTGCCATGGGATTATTAACAAAACGCAAGGAGAAAGTCGGCACTGCCACATGGATTCTTGCACTGCTCTTTACGGCAATGTTTTTCCTGACACATTAAAATGTCATGATATATGTAAATATAAAAAAACGAACACCATGCTGTAATTCATGGTGTTCGTTTTTT
>JAEZLD010000175.1 GCA_023415335.1 Bacillota bacterium
TGGTGACAAGAGCGAAGAGGAACGTAAGAGACACCCGTCTGGCAACAGGCGGGTGTTTCAATTAAAAGAATTAAGTTTTCATATGTGAAAATTCAATCATGGGAATAGGGGCTTTTAATATTCTGCAAAGCCGTATCCGTAAACCTCATCTGAGGTGCTTACCATCATCATGGCATCACTGTCAATGGAGTAGACAATGGATTTTATTTGAGAGGCCTCAGAGCCACTGCATATGCATATAAGCAGGCTCCGTTCCATTCCTGTATATGTTCCTATAACCTTGCTGAGGGTTACTCCTCTGTCTACCTGCTCTCCTATGGCATGAGCTATTTCCATGCCCTTTGTTGTGATTATGTTTACGTTTTTCCTAGCGGTTACCTTATACATAAGCTTGTCAATAAAGAATGTGCTGGCGTAGGTAAGCACTGCCCCATAAAGCACTGCTTCTATATTTCCGAATGCAACGCCATTTAGGAGCAGAACGGAGCCATCAATTATTATGGTTATATTTCCTATTGACATGTGTGGACGCAGCTTTCTAAGGCTTAGTATTATAAAGTCCGTACCTCCTGTTGAAGAACCACGCATATATATAAGGGACAGTCCTATTCCTGAAAGAGATCCGGCAAATATGGCTGCCAGCAGCTGGCTTCCACTGTACGTTGGGAGATGTGGGAACACATAGTCTAGTGTCAGGGATACAATTACCATGGATACCAGGGATTTAGCCAGAAATTTTTTCCCTAAGGTTTTATATGTAAAAAGTATTATAGGTATGTTAAGCAGCAAAGAGCATAAGCCTATTGGAAGTGTATTAATATAGTGGTTTATTATTATAGACAGTCCCGAAATGCCCCCAGGGGCAAATTTGCCTGCATATGCAAAGGAGTAGATTCCGGCTGCATATAATATGGAGCCTGCTATGTCAAAAATCAGGTCCTTTAGAGCTTCGGAAGTATTGATTTTGTTCTTCATAGTATACACCTCGACTTTTCTGATACTGAATAAGCATAGGAGAGGGAAGGATTGTATAATTCTTATATAAACAAAAAAATACAGCTATTATGCTTAGCTGTAAAGCGTGTTACATTATTGTTCTTGGTTGCCTGTAGAGCATGTACCATAACGATTGCCCATTCAATTTTGCGTTATAAATCACAATTTTCAGTATATCATTGGCATAATATAGTGTCAATCAAATTCCATGCATTGAATGAATAAAAGCTGAATGCATAAAACCTTGCTCCATTGACTGCCAGCCTTAATAAGAATAAACTATTCTTAGATATTAATTTATTATACGGAGGATAACTAAGTGGAAAATAAAATGCAGCATTTTGACAGCGATTATATGGAGGGAGCCCATCCAAGGATACTCCAGCGTATGCTGGAGACTAACATGGAAAAAAATACTGGATATGGATTGGACCAGTACTGCCAGAGCGCAAAGGAAAAAATACGTGAGGCCTGTGAGTGCCTTAACGCACAGGTTGAATTTTTAGTAGGAGGCACACAGACCAATGCAACCATTATAGATGCGCTGCTTCAGCCATACCAGGGTGTAATATGTGCTGAAACAGGGCATATAAACGTCCATGAAGCAGGGGCTGTGGAGGTTAACGGTCATAAGGTAATAGGGCTTCCACAAACCAATGGGAAGATATCTGCAGCTCAGGTTGATAAATATATTAAGGTTCTCAGGGCGGATGAGAGCTATGAGCATATGGTAGACCCGGGAATGGTTTACATATCACACCCAACAGAGGTGGGAACCCTTTATACCAAACAGGAGCTTACGGAGCTACGCAGTGTATGTGATAGCTATGGTATTTATCTTTACATGGATGGAGCGCGCTTAGGCTATGGACTTGTATCACCTGCAGCGGATGTTACGCTGCCTGATATTGCAAGGCTCTGTGATGCTTTCTATATAGGGGGCACAAAGGTGGGTGCCTTGTTCGGGGAGGCTGTGGTTTTCACAAGACCTGATATGATAAAGCATTTCTTAAGGACTAAAAAGCAGCATGGTGCACTTTTGGCTAAGGGATGGCTGCTGGGGCTTCAGTTTGATACTTTGTTTACAGACAGTCTGTACCTTGAGATATCCAGTCATGCCATAGATATGGCAATGAAGCTGAAGAAGGGGTTGCTTGACAAGGGATATAAGCTGTTTATGGATTCACCCACAAACCAGCAGTTTATCATCATGGACAATGAAAAGCTAAAGGAGTTTTCTAAGAAGTCTACCTATACTACGTGGGAGAAGCTGGATGAGAACCATACGGCTATAAGACTCGTAACCAGCTGGGCGACAAAAGCAGAGGATGTAGATGCGGTTATAGATATGCTATAACTCACCGCAGTTAAGAGAGAAGATAGAATGTGGAACACCCATTCCATTGTGGACATGTGTGTTCTATAGTGTAGGGATCGAAAACATCTATTTAGGATGTTTTCCTATGTGGACTAAGGACAGGGATGAAGCCCCGGTCCTAAGGCAGTAGTGTAGGTGTGATTTGTATGGATAGTCCTAATGGCATTTTAGGTAAGCGGAATGAATATCTTTTGCCTATTTTACTGGATATACTACCTCAAATTCCTCACACACCACAAGCATGTCCTCAGAGAACTCCTGGTTTATCTCTTTAAGCTCGATAGCAAATATCTCTGAATGACATTCTCTCCAGAAACGAAGGCTACGGTCACCCTCACCTTCTTTATAGGCATGTTCTGCAGGAACCTTTGAGAAGGGTGTTACATATACCCTCGTTGTTCTAGTAATGCAGACTGCTTCATTGTGGGTATTCAGTATAATGTTGTATTCCCCCACTTTAGGAAGCGGAGATTTTTCTGCAGGATAGAAAGGGTATGCGCTGGCAGTGGCAGTTTTGATTCCATTGATCACCAGGCTCGCCAGCATATCAGGCATATCTGGGGTGTTGCCTCCAAAAGCCCATGCATTGTAGGCCTTTGCGTCAGGATTTAGTGCGGAGTATTCTAACCACATTTCATTTTCTGTCATTATAATTCTCCTTTATAAAATTTTGAAGCAATCTGTGAGAAAGACTTATCAATATTGTATCAGATAGGCAAGCCATAAACAATTTATATTGTTTATGTGTAATTATAGGATGTATATAATTTGTGGTGCCCCTTTAAACATGTAAGGATGGTATTGGTATGTTATAATGAATAACAGGATATTAATGTAAGAAAATGCAACTGCATATATTTAGTGTAAACAGGAGGTGGCGTATGAAAACAAAAAAAGTAATTGTAGTTCCTTATAATGAGGGGTGGCCAGGTGAGTTTGAAAGAATACGTTCAGAGCTTTCTCTGGTACTGGGGGATACAGCTCTATCCATAGAGCATGTGGGAAGCACTTCAGTGCAGGGACTTTGGGCTAAGCCGATTATTGATGTAGATGTTGTAATTTCTGATAACAAAGCCTTGGTGGAGACTATAGAAAAGCTTGAAAAAATAGGCTATGAATACGAGGGCAACCTTGGAATTGAAGGCAGAGAGGCCTTTCGTTATGAAAGCAAGCCAGGATTAATGCTGCATCACCTGTATGTATGCCTAAAGGATTCCCCAGAGTTAAAGAGGCATATTACCTTCAGGGATTACCTTCGTACCCATCCTGAAGCTACTGAGGAATACAGCAGGATAAAGTGTGAGGGTGCTAAGCTGTATCCCGAGGATATCGATGGCTACCTTGAATATAAGAGCCCTGTTATTGAAAAAATCTACAGAAAATGTGGGCTGATATAAAGTGAGAAGTAAAAGTGAATAAGTAAGCATGGAAAGCACGATCTGGAAAAAGGACTCCGATGGTATGGCTTAATATGGACTTGCCTATTAGCTCGTTACATTTCAAGCTGTTCAAATGTCATCTTCCGTTCTGTAGCCAGGGACTTCTCCAAGCAGAAATTCTGTCCAAGGTTAATGGGAACAGTAGATGTAACGGTCATACAGAGTGTGATGGCATACTTATGGATAACGCCTCCATATGTGCAATACCACAGATTACTGCCAATAATGTAGAAGCCAGCCTTATACATGAGGCAGCAATAGGCAAGATTGCTGGAGAGCAGCTTATGAAGCTTATGACATTAGGGCTTACTGAAAAGGAAGCTGAGGAGATTATCATAAGCGGTTTCCTAAAATAAGTCATTTCTTAAAGTATATAATTCATAGTATTTACAGCCCAATGTGCAGCAGGATGCCCACATTGGGCTGTAACAGCATAATCATAAATTCTTTATCCTTTTTCTCGAGTTTTTTCATTGATTTTTCTGACCCCCTTAATTTTCCTTAATTAGGCAATTGTCTTGTTCAAAACATTTTAGTCATGCTATATAATAACATTGAAATACTTCATTAAATTAACTAAAGCTAAGATTTGGAGGACAGTATGAAAAACATATTGGAGTATCTGGAAGCGTCCACGCAGGCCTTTCCAGACAAGCTTGCCTTTGTTGAGGTTGATAAAGCAGTTACCTATAAGGCTTTTACTTCCTGTGCCAGATCCATTGGAACAGCTCTGGCTAAGCTTGGCAGCAGGAATTCACCTGTTGCAGTGCTTATGGATAAGGGAATTAATAGCCTTGAGGCAATGCTGGGAACTGTATATAGCGGTAATTTCTATGTGATAATTGACTCTGAAATGCCACTGGATAGAATGAAATCTATCTGTAGCTCCTTAAATCCGGCAGCAATAATTACAGATATAAATAACAGGGAGAAATCTGAGGAGCTATCAGGAGGGATTCCTGTATGGCTATACAGCAGCCTTGCAGCTATGGAAGAGGACAGGGGGCTTTTGCAATCCATACGAAACAGGATGATAGACACTGATCCATTGTATTGTCTGTTTACCTCAGGCTCTACGGGAAAGCCTAAGGGAACCATCATAAACCATAGAAATGTTATAGCCTATGCTGAGTGGGTTACTGAGGCATTTGGAATAAATGAGAATACGATTTTTGGAAATCAGACACCGTTTTATTTTAGTATGTCGGTTTTGGATATATACAGTACTATTAAAAATGGCTCTACATTGGTGATTATACCAAGGCAGTATTTTTCGTTCCCTCTTAAGCTGGTCCAGCTTATGAATGAGAAGAATGTTAACACCATATACTGGGTACCATCTGCGTTGTGCATAGCAGCGAACATGAAGCTTTTTGATTATATAAAACCTATGTATTTGAAGAAGGTGCTGTTTGCAGGCGAGGTAATGCCTACCAAACAGCTTAATTACTGGAGAGCCAGCCTTCCTGATGCATTTTTTGCGAATTTATTCGGACCTACAGAGGTAACAGATATATGTACATATTATGTTGTAAACAGGACCTTCAGAGATGATGAGCCTATTCCCATAGGAGTGGCCTGCAACAACTGTGATGTGATGGTCATAAAGGAGGATGGAGCATTGGCTGCACCTGGGGAGGAGGGAGAGCTTTATGTAAGAGGCTCCTTCTTATCCAATGGTTATTATAATAATGCTGAAAAAACATCAGAGGTATTCGTTCAAAATCCACTTAACTCCCATTATCCCGAGATGGTTTATAAAACAGGGGACCTGGTAAGGTATAACCACTTTGGAGAGCTGGAGTATTTATGCCGTAGGGATTTTCAGATTAAGCATATGGGCTATAGAATTGAGCTGGGAGAAATAGAGTCGGCTGCAGGGTCTTTAGAGGGTGTGGATTCTGTTGTGTGTACCTATGATAAGGAGAAGGATGTTATAGTGCTTGTATATCAGGGGAGAAAAGTGGATAGGATTCAAATGATAGAGGAATTAAGGCACAGCATCCCGGGCTATATGGTGCCAGGGGTAATCATACAGACTGATGCTATGCCATATAACTCCAATGGCAAAATCGATAGAGCATGGATAAAAAATAATTACAAGGAATTAGATGGAGGAAAATAAAATGGATGAGCTGTTAAAGATATTACAAGAAATAAAGCCTGAGGTGGATTTTACCAAGGAGGATAACCTTATAGAAAAAAAGCTTTTGGATTCCTTTGATATTGTAAAGCTTGTTGCAAGACTGTCTGAAGAATTTGATGTTGCAATAACCCCCTTTGATATAGTGCCAGAGAACTTCAAATCTGCTGAGGCAATATATGCTATGCTCCAAAGACTGGATGACTGAGAGGAATAATTATGTCTTATACATCAACTACGTATTTGGTTTTTTTTCTTGGGGCTGTGCTGCTGTGCTACACCATAACCCCTAAAAGGTATAAATGGATTGTGCTGCTTCTATCAAGCTATGCCTTCTATTTTTTATCAAGCAGAAAGCTGATTGTTTTTCTGATTGTAACTACTGTATCAGTTTATGCAGCAGGGCTTATTCTTACTAAAATACAGGACCGCTTTGATGCTGCAAAGGGCAGTCTGTCAAAGGAAGAGAAGAAGCAGCTCAAGGGTATAATTAACAGGAAAAAGAAGTGGGTAGTAACGTTTGCCGTCATTATAAATTTTGGGCTGCTTGCACTTCTCAAGTATTATAATTTCTTAGGTAGCGAGCTTAACAGGCTTCTTGAAGGTAGTGCATTCAGCTTCCCACATTTTAAAATCCTTCTGCCTCTGGGCATATCCTTCTATACACTACAGGCTATAGGATACGTTGTGGATGTATATAGAGGAAAATACAGGGGAGAGAAAAATCTGGGAAAGATAGCCTTGTTTTTAGCCTTTTTTCCATGTATAGTTGAAGGACCAATAGGGAGGTATGACCTTTTAGGAGAACAGCTATACACAGGGCATAGCTTTGACTATGAAAACTTTACTCATAGCCTCCAGCTTATATTATGGGGCTTGTTTAAAAAAATGGTTATTGCAGACAGGGCAAATGCATTAGTAGCTAAGGTGTTTGATAACTACTCCTCATACTCTGGAATTGTGGTTATTGTAGCAACCTTGCTTTATACCCTCCAGCTATATGCGGATTTCTCCGGATGTATGGATATAGTAACAGGAAGTGCTCAGCTGTTTGGAGTGAGAGTCTCCAAGAACTTTGAAAGGCCATTTTTCTCAAGGTCAGTTAACGAGTTCTGGCGCAGATGGCATATTACTCTTGGAGCATGGCTGAAGGACTATATTTTTTACCCTGTCTCCTTATCCCGTGCCTTTATGAACCTGAGCAGATGGTGCCAGAAGCATATGAACAGCTTCCTTGGAAGCACAGTGCCAGCCTTGTTCTCACTGCTTTGCGTGTGGCTTGGAAATGGAGTATGGCACGGAGTAGGCTGGAAATATGCAGCCTATGGAATGTATTATTATGTAATTACTATTGCGGGAATGCTTTGTGAACCACTAATTAAAAGGTTCTTTAAGCTCTTGCATATAAATAGAGAGGGCAGGGCCTGGAACTCATTCCAGCTTGTAAGAACCTTTATCCTGGTTAATATGGGAATGATGCTTTTCAGGGCTGAAGGTCTCAGAGCTTTTGTAAGTATGCTTAGGTCTGTATTCACAGGCTTTACCTTAGCTACATTTACAGACCAGAGCCTATTTGCACTAGGAGTAGATGGACATGACTATTTTATACTGGCAGTAAGTGTTGTTATACTGCTGATTGTGGGAGTGCTGCAGGAAAAAGGACACGAGATTCGCAGGGAGCTTTCAACCAAAAATATAGTGCTTAGATGGACAGTGTATTATGCACTAATTATGCTTATAATAGTATTTGGAGCATATGGAGTTGGATATAATGCGGGCGCATTCATTTATGCACAGTTCTAGGGGGACATCTATGGATAAGAATAAAAAAATGCTGGGAATCAAGTGTTTAGGCAGGATTTTCAGCTTTATCATAATACTTGCCGGGTTATTGCTGCTAGCATCCTTTATGCTTATGCCTAAAACAAATACAGAAGCAGGAGGAATGAATAATCCTAATGCCAATGGTTTCTATGGAGAGCCTAAGAATACTATTGAGATTGCAGTCATAGGTAACAGTGATGCATATTCAGGAATATCTCCCCTTGAGCTTTGGAATCAGTATGGGTATACTTCATATGTGGCAGGAGAAGGCAGCCAGGCATTATCCCAGTCTTTGATTATGCTTAAGGAAATATTGAAAGTACAGAATCCTAAGCTTGTAATACTTGAAACAGATGCTGTGTTTTCTGGACTTCCCCACAATACCTTTGTAGCTGTTGCTAAGAATATGGTTCCAGTGTTTCAATACCATGACAGATGGAAGACTGTAAAGGCCGGGGAGATACTGAAAAAGCCTGAATATAATGGGAAGACCATAACTAAGGGGCAATATGTCAGTATTGAGGAAGAACCATATACAGGACCTGAATACTTGTTCAAGACCAGCAAAATAAAAAAAATACCAAGGTATTCAAAGACCTTCCTGGATATGTTCGTAAAAACCTGTAAAGACAATGATATACCGCTCCTACTGGTTCATGTTCCCTCAACTACATCCTGGAGCTATGATAAGTATAACTCTATGAAAAGCTATGCGGATGAACAGGGAATCACTTTTATAGATTATGATTTAAAGCGCCAGGAATGTGGACTGGATTGGAAAACAGACAGCAGGGACAAGGGAAGACATCTTAACTGTTATGGTGCAAAAAAAATAACCACATGTCTCGGAGAATACATCAAGAACAATTATAATTTAGAAGATCACAGGAATGATGCTGCATATAATGAGTGGAATGAGGATTATTTGGAATACAGTAAAATGATGAAGAAATAATATATGTAAATAATTGCCGCTATATAATATCTTATTTATTAAATATAATAATATGCGAAAGAGGCGAAATGCCATGGAAATAAAGAGAAAAATACTTATAGTTGACGATGAGAAGGATATACGCGAGGCAGTTATGTTTATACTAAATAATGAGGGCTTTACTACATATACTGCAGCCAATGGCATGGAGGCCATAGAAAAGATTAAATCAGGAAAAAGCTATGACTTAATAATTATGGACATAATAATGCCCTATATGTCAGGCACAGAAACTGCAAAGAACCTTCGGGAGCTTACGGATTGTCCAATACTATTCCTTACTGCAAAATCCTCAGAGCAGAATAAGGTGGAGGCTTACGAGGCAGGTGGGGATGACTACCTGTCTAAGCCCTTCTCCAGTGTGGAGCTGGTTCTGCGTATAAAGGCAATACTTAAAAGATATTACAAACAAGATGCAGCGGAGGACATATCCATAGACCTTAGGTACAGAAGGGTGATGAAAAATAATACTCTGGTACAGCTGACTGACAAGGAGTTTGACCTTCTGGCCTTTCTTTATGAGCATAGAGGACAAGCTTTTCCTAACTCACAGCTGTATGAAGCTGTGTGGAAGGAAAAGTATTTGCAATCCTCCTCTAATACAGTTATGGTTCATATACTTAACTTGAGAAAAAAGCTTGAGGATGATTTCACAAATCCTAAGTATATACAGACCATTTGGGGAAAGGGCTATTGCTATGCTAAGTAAAAAGCTGAATTATCTCCAGGTAAAGACAGCACTTGTAGTACTGCTGGCTTTTGCACTGGGCATCGGCGGATTTATAGGACTCCAGCGTGTGGGAGATTGGGTCATACAAAAGAAGTATATGTCTGAGGAGAAGTGTGCCAGGCGGGAGAGCAGGTATATTTATGACTTTGAAAGGTTCGTAGAGGATAACGACCTTTCATCTCAGGATACCTTGAGGGTAAAGGAGTGGTGCAAAGGAAAAAAGTTTGTATATCTGCTTGTTTACAAAGGTGATAACCTCTTCTATGAGACCGATGGCACCTTCCTGCAGACCTATGATGTAGGTGAAAATGAAAATTATAGGAACTCAGAGGAGCTTTATCCTATACGCTTCTCAGATGGAACCTATGGGATATCCATTATAGAATTCAGTGAAAATAAGTATTATGACATGTTTACAGTAGCCAGTCTTATACTAGCTATTATATTGCTTATAACCGTTGTGCTCATATATAATGGAAGAATTATAGATAGAATACTAACACTCTCTGATGCAGTTAAGGCTGTCAGAGATGGTGATTTAAATAGGGAACTAAAGAAATTTGGAGGAGACGAGCTTTCGCAGCTGCAAAATAATGTAAATGAAATGCGTATGTCTATCATAAGGCATTATGAGGGGGAACAGGAGGCTTTAAAAGCCAACAGCGAGCTTCTTACCTCAATATCCCATGATATAAGGACTCCTCTTACATCACTTTTAGTATATGTGGATGCCATTGCAGATGGCCATCTGGAAGATCCTCAGGAGGTTATAAGGTATGCTTCCATATGCAGGGACAAGGCTTATCAGCTGAAGGACCTTACAGACACGTTATTTAAGTATTTTTTGGTTTATGGGAATAAGGAGCTTGAGCTGAAGAAAGAGGAATACAGTGCTATAATGCTGTTGCAGCAGCTTTTAGGTGAACACATAGTATTCCTTCAGCAGAAAGGATATTTAATAAAAACCAATTCTCTGAAAAGGGACTGCCAGATTAAAACGGATGCAGCAATGCTTAACAGGGTTTTTGACAACGTTTTTTCAAATATAGAAAAATATGCTGATAAGGAAAGGACGATTAGTGTTTCAGAAGAAATTGCAGGCACCTTTCTTAAGATACAGATAAAAAATTATAATACGAAAAAAACACAGGAAGCAGAAAGTACAAAAATAGGACTTAAGACCTGCCAGAGGATAATGGATATAATAGGTGGGGAATTCAAGTACATGAGAAGCAAGGATAGTTTTATTATTCAGGTAATCATGCCAATCTATATAAAATAACAATATAAGGAGGGTAACAATGCTGGAAACAATAAGTCTATGTAAGATATATAAACCTAGAAAGGGGGTACCTGTAACAGCGATTAATAATGTATCCTTGAAATTTCCTGACAAAGGAATGATCTTTCTTCTGGGAAAGTCAGGAAGCGGAAAATCTACTCTGCTTAACCTGTTAGGAGGTCTTGACAGGTATAATAGTGGTGAAATAATAATAAAGGGTGTATCCTCCAAGGATTTTAAGCAGCAACATTTTGATTCATACCGTAATACCTATGTGGGCTTCATATTTCAGGAATACAACGTACTTGAGGAGTTTTCCGTCGGCGCGAACATTGCCCTGGCAATTGAGCTGCAGGGACGTAAGGCCGATGATGCACAGATAAATTCAATACTTAAGGAAGTGGATCTGGAGGGTTACGGTAACAGAAAGCCTAATGAGCTGTCTGGTGGACAGAAGCAGCGTGTAGCTATTGCAAGGGCACTGGTTAAGAATCCGGAGATAATAATGGCTGATGAGCCTACAGGTGCCCTGGATTCCAATACAGGAAAGCAGGTTCTTCAGACCCTGAAAAAGCTTTCATCAGATAAGCTTGTCATAGTTGTATCCCATGACAGGGAATTTGCAGAGCAGTATGGCGACAGGATTATTGAACTGGCAGATGGTGTGGTAATAAATGACATGGAAAATTCTCATGAGGAGACAGAATATGATTTGCAGGAGAAGGAAGGAATCAGCTTCAGTGACAATCAGGTTTCTGTTCCTAAGGGATACCATCTTACAGAGGAGGACAGGGAAGCAATCAATGCATATATTGACGGGCTTGATAAGGGTGTAGACATAAGCATAACCAGCAAATCCTCAGCTGCAAGGAGATTCAGGGTAACAAATCAGGAGAGTATATCAACAGAAAAAGACTCCTCCTTCAGGCTGATTAAATCTAAACTGCCTTTAAAAAATGCTTTTAAAATTGGGGCAAGCAGCCTTAAGCATAAAAAGGTGCGCCTTGTATTTACAATTCTTCTTTCCTTTGTAGCCTTTACACTTTTTGCACTTTCAGATACCTTTGGCTCATATAACCATGTAAAAACCTGTACAAACTCCATAGTAGACTCTAATGTCACCTATGCGTCGGTTGTAAAATCAAAGAGGATAGGCGAGGGTTTATCTGAGCACTGGAGAAGCTGGGGGTATAAGCTTACTGATGAGGAGATAGAAAAGATATCCAAGGATACAGGAAATACCTTTAAGGGCGTGTATGTACCATTAACCTATGATCTTGGCTTTCAAAGTAACTATGACAAGAGTACAAAGCTGAATGGGGGAGAGTATCCCTTCTATCTTGAGGCTTTTTCAGGCTTTACTGAACTAACAAGCCAGAATCTGGATTCCATGGGATATAAGCTTTTATCAGGTAGGCTCCCTGAAGGAAGCAAGGATGAGCTTGCCATAAGTGAATTTGCATATGAAACCTTTCTTAAGGCAAAGTATTCTGATGGAGAAGGTCACATTAACAATAAGGGTGTAAAAGAACAGACTTACCAGACGGTTACACAGTATAGTGATGTTATAGGAAAGACACTGACTCTTGGAGGAAAGCAGTATGCTATAACCGGAATAGTGGATACAGGCTTTGATACTGACCGTTATAAGTCCCTTCAGGAGGAGGGCACCGCTGATACAACCTCAAAGCAGCTTGTTAAATACCTTCTGTACAATGAAATGAGCTATTCGAAAGGATACAGCCTGACAGGCGCTGCTATGGTAGGGGAAGGCTTTATAAACAGACTGATTGACAGCCAGCCTAAGGTTGTGCAGCTTAATACTACATCCCTATGGTTTTATAATGAAAGCTACTCTATTGATGGACAGTTTGTGGGAAAGCTTTCGGATATAGGTTCCTCAAAGATTAACTGGCTAGATGGGGAAAGGACATCCCTTGGGAATAAGGAGATTGTTTTAACCTCTGACTGCCTTAGCTCTTATCAGGATAAGAATAGCGGTGTTTACACAGCCATTCAAGAGATGGACAATAGCTTTACTATGAACCTATTTCAGGAAAATAGCACCGAGAACATTACAGAGGAGGGTTACAAGGTTGTAGGTATTATTGAGGTTTCAGAGGATAATCCAGGTCTTTCGAGAACCCTTGTGGTCAGCGATGGCCTATACACCAAGTGTACAGAGGGAAACGAGGGTACCTATAGCTATGCGGTAAGCGCTATGCCAAAGGAGAAGGATGATATCCGCAATCTGGTATCCTACTGTTATGATGAATCCGCTGATACAAGATATGACCTTCAAAGCTCTGTAACCTATGAGCTTAACACAGTAAACGATGTGCTTAAGGTGATGTCAAAAATATTTCTTTATATAGGAATAGGCTTTGCAGTATTTGCAGCACTTATGCTGGCAAATTTCATAGGAACCAGCATAGCCTATAAGAAACAGGAGATAGGGATACTGCGCGCCATAGGCTCAAGAAGCAACGATGTATTCCGTATATTCTTTGCAGAAAGCTTTATTATTGCAATGATTAACTTCGTTCTTTCCTGCATAGGGACCATAGTAGCTACAGCTATAGTAAATAGGGTCATACGTACAGAGGGTGGAATTCTCATTACAGTATTAAGCTTTGGCATAAGGCAGGTAGTGCTGCTATTTGTAATAAGTATAGGAGTAGCTATATTAGCCAGCTTCCTACCTGTAAAGAAGATAGCTTCAAAACGTCCAATAGACGCCATAAGGAACAGATAAAAAAATGAAGACGCCCTACGGACTAATGAAGTCGTTTCACTAATGAAGAAGTGAAGACGCTCCCTTCGGTTGCTAATTGACCTGTGGGGGCGTCTTCACTTCATTAGGCGCTTTGTGCCGTCTTCATTAACGAACGGAAGCGTGTATCATCAATAGGGCGTATGCCCGATTTTATTGGATCTCAAAAGCTTCCTTATCAACTCGTATTATTCTTAAGGGGATTTTTGATTAGTGTATAACTGTATTTACCAGCTCTTCTCCTGCAAGATAGCTTTTTAAATTTTTGCATACTATATTTACAATCCTGTTCAAGGTTTCAGGAAGGAAAAAGAAGCCAGCTACATGAGGAGTTATTATTACATTAGGGCATCTCCATAATGGGTGGTTCTCTGGAAGTGGCTCAGGGTCGGTTACATCTAGGCACGCTCCATAAAGCCTTTCCTCCTTTATTGCATCGTATAGGGCATCGCAATCCACTATAGTTCCACGTCCAATGTTCACTATCACACAGTTTTTATTCATTCCGGCGATTCTATCTTTGTTAAATAGCTTGTAGGTATCCTTGGTTGCAGGCATACATATAACTACCACATCCGCCTTTGGAAGTACTTTATCCAGGTCTTCTAAGAGATACTGCTCGTCAAGAAATTCAGGCTTTTCCTTCAGAGAATGCCTTATCCCTATGGTGTAGGCTCCCAGGGCTTTGACCTTTTTAGCGAATTCTCCTCCTATATCACCTAATCCCAGTATGAGTATGGTAGAGCCATATATGGACCTTACCTGGCCACAGCTTTTCCATAGACAGTCTTCCTGGTTAGAATGATATTCTGGCAGCCTGCGCAAGAGGCTGAACAGTATGGCAAGTGCATGCTCGGACACGGTAAGGCCATAAGCCCCTACTGCTGTGGTCAGCTTAACAGAGGAGGGCAGTATCCCTGGCTTTAAATAGGGATCAGCTCCTGCGGAGTTAAGCTGAAGCCATTTAAGTCTTTTAGGACTCTTTATGTAATCGGGGTTTACATTACCGAATATAATATCAGCGTTGTCCACATCCTCTCGTGTGACAGATACATAGGAGCTGTATACAAAAGAAGCGCCGGGAGCTGCTGCCTTTAGAAGAAGCTTGTGCTGCTCATTTACGGGAGCGACTACCAGTATGTTTGTATTATCCATAGC